>NZ_QICX01000007.1:0-253496 GCF_003201365.1 Chryseobacterium sp. CBTAP 102 | reverse complement strand
GGGTCGGAGCGTGGGAGACCCTTCGACTTCGCTCTGGGTGACAGCCTGGGAGAGCATGGCGCGAGGAGTAGGAATGGAGAGCAGGATTAAGCTCCTGAAAATACTGGAGAGCTTGAAGGTTTGAGAGTAATAGCATTTCTGCGTGGAAGAGTTAATAGGTAAAGAATACATATCAAAACCTTATGTATACTATATATAATATATACAATAAAAGAATCATAAGTTATGATTAATCAAACAATCTCAATTGCTGGTCACGAGTTCCTGTGAAATTGGCCGTTGAAAGCTTTGGAAATTCTATACCCTCAAAAAACTTCTTTCTACCAATTTTAAAGGTATTATGAATCATTTCCGCTATGTTACCCTCCCCTTCTTGTCTTTCAAAATATCTTTTATCCCCCAATTTTCCTCCTCGCATCGATCTGATTAGATTTAAGACTTTCTGCGCTCTGTCCGGAAAATGAGTTTCAATCCAATTTACAAAAACAGGATCTACTGTATCATTCAATCTTACTAAAGTATATCCGAATCCCAATGCTCCTGCATCAGAAATGCACTTTAATATATTCAATGGCTCATCGCTATTGAGTCCGGGAATAACAGGAGCAACCATTACATGTACGGGAATATTGTTTTGGGAAAGGATTTCTACTGCTTTTAATTTATTCTTTCCAGAGCTTGTTCTAGGCTCCATCTTTCTTCTTAATTCTTCGTTGATGGTTGGAATGCTTAGAGAAACTGATACCAGATCTTGTTCTGCCATAGGTTTCAAAATATCAAGATCTCTTAAGACCATTGTATTTTTTGTGAGAATATTGACAGGATGTCTGTAATCAAGACAAACCTGCAGTAATTTTCTGGTAATTTCAAATTGTCTTTCCGCCGGCTGATAGCAGTCGGTGTTTCCGGACAACAGAATCGGAGCTGCTTTGTAGCTTCTTTTCTGAAAAAATTTCTCCAGTAACTCAGGAGCATTTTTCTTTACCATAATTTTTCTTTCAAAATCTATCCCCGCACTATAGCCCCAGTATTCGTGAGTAGGCCTTGCAAAGCAGTACGAGCAGCCGTGCTCACATCCCTGATAAGGATTCATGGAGTATTCCATTGGAAGGTCTTGGCTTTTGACCTGATTGACAATGGTTTTGGGAAATACTTCCGTGAAAGAAGTCTTTACTGTCTCGAAATCTTCATCTTCAGGTTCATAGGTATACCTGTCGAAGCGATTGACAACGTTTCGCTGCGCTCCCTGACCTTTTATGAAATTTTCGTTTTGCATTCCTGTGTAAAATTAGAATGGAATTCTTATAAAATAACGAGTTTTAACATTAAAGTTTTCCACAAAAAATCCAACACTTTCAAAAGTGTTGGATTTAAACATAATTAAATATATTTTTTTACTACTTCAGTGCATATAATTCTACTCCATGAGTTTCATCATCATTATTTCTTTCATCAAAGTGTCTGTGATAGTCCGAATAGGAATCACTATATTTTTTATCTTTTTTAGTCAAAATTTTTTTAATGCTTATTAAACTCAATACTGCCAAAAGACCAACTCCTCCTGCCAGTAAAACTCCAACTTCTTTTTTCATATTTTCTCTGATTTATTATTGATACCATTGCAAAAAGTATACCTATTTTATTTTTTTAAATTATAAATTTTGTTAACATTCAACTTTATTTTTAGGAAAATTACAATCTGCTATTTTTCTTATATTTAAGATTGCAATGGTTTAATTATTGTACTTAAAAACAAAAATATTATTATGGAAAATCCAGAAAACATTGACAGAATGACGACTTTGAGCCAGGTGATGAAAACGCTTTCTGAAAGAGGAATACACCGAGAATTCAGAATGAACGAAAAATGTGAAATGAAATTTGAAAATTCCGAGAAAGTGTATCAGCCCTCTGAACTGGTAATTTTAAAAACTTACCGCTTTGAGGGAGACAGCAATCCGGATGACAATGCAGTACTTTATGTAGTAAAGGATAATGCAGGAAATCGTGGAATGATTATAGATTCTTATGGGGCAGACAGCAATTATCCGGGTGAAGAGTTTGATAAGTTTTTAAGGGATATTCCCATTTTGGAAAGTGATGAATTCAATTTTTAACTGAATCTCTTATATTGATTTTTTAAACCATTAAGTTCGTTTTTATTAAAACAACTGCATTCTTTTTAAGATCGGCAGCAACCAGGAAGCTATGATCTCTTAATGGTTTAAAGAATTATTCTTCAGATTTTTCTTTTTTCCTGAATATATTATTCAGAAAACCTTTCTTTTCTTTCTTCTCTTCTGCGGGCTGTGACGTTTTATTTTTGATTTCCTGTTTTATTTCTTTCACAGATTGTTTCATTTCTTTTACAGATGAAACGGCATTTTTCACTTTCTTTTCGGTTTTTTCGACATTTGCACCAATCAGTGTTTTCTTTAATCCCTGCTCAATTCCTTTCCAGAAAAGGTTGAAAAAAGACTTGGTGGGATCACGTTCCACGTTTTCCACATTAACAGACTCAGGATAACTTCCTGAATCTGACTTTATAAAAATATTGGCCACAGCAGTCAGAAAGCCTTTTTTCTGATGGTTATTCTTATTTAATACGGCAATTTTTAAGTCTTTATGTTTAAGATTAAAAGTTCCGTGCAATCCGGCAGGGTTACCTTTGAAGCTAAAAAACATTTCCTGAATGGTTCCTGAGGTAGCTGTCACATGAAGATAAGGCCTTATAAATGGATTGATGCCACTTGCCGGAAGGTTGGACGTTTTTCCGGAGATTACAAATCTATCATTCTGGTCTGCCACATCAAAGTTCCAGTTTACGGAAAGTGGAGAGAGATTCATGAAAGAGCAATTGATTTTTATATCCACTTTTGTAGGCTTTCCTTTTATTTTAGCTGAATTCAGGTTTTTAACGTTCATATTAAAGTTACTGAAGGTCAGTTTTCCGGGCCCCATACTTTCCGGGGTATCTTCTTCATATACTAATGCTGAGTTTTTCATATTAAGATTATGAATGGTCATCGGAATTTTGATGGAACGCAGCATTTTAGAATATAATGCTTTTATTTTAGGATCGTCTTTGGGAATCTTACTTCTGAAAATATTGGCATCTGCAGACTCAATGTCTACCTGAGAGGCATTTAGCATTTTATCGCGAGAAAAGAGATCCCACACTCCTTCTGCAGTGATTTTTCCTGCCTTCAAATCATACAGATCTCTCTCAACGGGTATCATTTTGATAAACTGTGCTCTTGAAACGATAGGCTTCATGGCAAAATTGCTCATCTGCATTTTATTCTTATTGAGTTTCAGAAGTCCAAGACTCATATTATAAAACTGCGTGTTATAAACCAGGTTTTTGGTGGTAATATAATAGTCTTTCACTTTAAAGGATAGTCCTGGCTGATTGGATTTAGGTGATAATTCAATATTATTTACCGTTGCATTGAGATCATGGAAAGTTAAAGGCTGTTTTCCTTTATCATAAGTAATGTTTGAATTTTTTAAAGATGTTTTTCTTATAATAATGGAATTAATGATATTAGGCCCCACAGATTTACTGGCTGGTTTTTCACCTGCTTTAAAAGTCCCGTTTACATTTTCCACGAGAAGATCTTTAAGATCAGCATTAAGTCTTTTATTAATGAACTCCAGTTTATTGATATTAAAAGCGATATGATCTGTTTTTAAAACGGCTGCTGCTTTTCCTGCTGCGGGATGGACTGGCGTAAGTACGACATCCCGGATTTCGCCATTGGCGGGCTTCATTGCAAAGCTTCTTACTGTGATATTCTGAGCGTTGGAGTATTCAATATTTCTTCCGGCAATAGTAAAATCTTTGTATCCTACAGGGATGACCTGCTCTGAGGTTTCCTTATTGAACAACAACTGACTGATATTTAAACTCATAGCTCCTACAGACAAGAGTTTATTTCCATCCGGTTTATTGATTTGAACAACAGCATTATTTAATTTAAAGTTTTTTACATCAACTTCAAAATTTGATTTTTTCCCAGCTTTTTTGGCTTTTACTCCTGTATTATAGACTTTCAGAACAGGATTGCGGAAGTCGGCATTCGTAAGTGAAACTTTATTTTTGTTTAAAATGACATCCGTAAAGTTCATTTTGGGAACAGCAAATTCAAATAATTGAGTTTTTTGGGGATAAAACTTTTTAAACTGAGTGAAGGAGAACAGTGGAGTCAGTTTGAAATTATCAACAGCCATCTGCCCATTACTTGTATTGATACTACTGATGGTAACTGCATACGTTTCATCCGGACGGAGAAAGAACTTTTCACCTTTGATACTGTATCTGTCAAAAACAACGGGTAATTTATCTTCTACGGATTCCTCCGTCATTTGCAAATTCTCTACAAAAAGATCCAGTTGCTGTACCGATAGAAATTTCTGTTTGGTATGTCTGAAAACAGCAATTTTACCCTCATTGATTCTGATATTTTCAAATAAAACCGGATTTCTTTTCTTTCCGGTTTGGCGGCCGACAGGTTTGGCGAGGATAATATTTAAATTGGGTTTAGCCAGCAAAAGGTCTGAGGAGCTGATTCTTTTATTAAAAACAGCATCATAAATTCCGAAACGGCTTATTTTTAAAGTATCCACAGTACCCTGCAAACCAACAACGTCTGTATTTTCTGGATTTTTAGTGTTAACTGAAATTCCTGTAGCAAAAATATTTCCTGTTCCTAAATCTACATCCAGAGATTTGTAGGAAACTTTATAAGCGGTATTTTTTTTAATATAATCAGGAAGCTGGGTTCTAAGCCATATATTTAATGCGAAATTCGCGGCGAGAAGAACTCCTGCCATAATTCCGAAAGTTATCAAAAGCCTTTTAACCCATTTTTTCATATTTTGTGATTTGATTCTTTTTATATAGATCAGTTCTTTATTTCCAGTTCAATAACATAGCCTTCATGTCCTCTTACATTAATAAAGTTTCCTCCTTCAAATCCAAGGTACTGCCCTTTAATTCCGGTAAGTCTTCCTGTGAACTCAGGTTTTTTATCTAATGTAAACGATGAAACTTTCTCCGGTTTTTCAAAAGGATAGTCAAACATCCACAGTTCTTCTCCTTCGCTGTAAAACTTCTGGAAATCGTCAGGAAAAAATTCTTTTATTTTCTGTCGGAAATCGGCAAGATCTACTTCTCCTTCAAAATCATCCTGCAGCATTTTTCTCCAGTTGGTTTTATCTGCCAGATGTTCTTTTAAAGCCACCTCTATCATTCCTGCTTCATAGCGGTTCTCGGTTCTTGCGATGGGTAATGCAAAAGTCGCACCCTGATCTATCCATCTTGTAGGAATCTGCGTATTTCTGGTAACTCCTACTTTGACATCTCCGGTGTATGCCAGATAAACAGTATGCGGCTGCAGCTGAATTTGTTTTTCCACTTCAAGATCTCGTTCTGCAACACCTAAATGTGCAGTAGAAAGTTCGGGACGGATAATGGTATCACTGGCATAAGGGCTTTCAAAAAAACAGTTTTTGCAGAATCCCATTCTGTAAACCGGTTTATTTTCACCACAATTTACACACTGAAACCCTGTATGTTTTATGCTTAGCTCCTTTCCCAACAGCTCATTCATATGAATAAGATCTCCGGAAAGATTGAGGTAGTACTGGATTGGCCTGGCATCGTAGCTTGTCATCTTTAAAATTTGCCCTTGAAACTGCATAATGATGTTTTTAAGTATAAGTAAATATAGAAATTTTATTTGATCTTTTTTTGCAATTTAATCTGATCCAGTTCCTTTTTTAGAGCAGTTATCTGGCTTTGAAGTTTTTGCAATTCCGGATTATTTATATTTTTTGACTGAGGCGAATACTGCCATATCAGATGAATATCTTTTACTAATTCATTATGTTCATCCAGTCTTTTTTTACTGATGGCAACACTGTCATTCAAAAGGGTGATCTTTAAAAAATCCTGTGATTTTTCTTTAAACGACTCATAATTAATAATAGCCAGCTCAGGATGGCTTTCCTTAATAATTCTGATATATTTTTCTGACCTTTCTTTTAATGCTTCGTTCTCCCACTTCTTTTTGGTAAGCAGTATACTTGGAATCAAAATAATAACTGAAACTAAGCTGATCCATACAGAAACTTTACGATTATTGCTGTTTTTTTCTCTGTAATACTTCTGATATCCTAACAAGAGACTCAATACCCAGGTTCCCACCGCTATAAAAAAACAATTGATAAGATAAAAATAAAAGCCTCCCCAAAAGTATTCCCAGTTTCCGTTGGCAATACCAAATCCTGCTGTACACAAAGGAGGTATACATGCTGTAGAAACGGCAACCCCTGCGATAACTTTGATTGCTTCTTTCCTTACGATCCCCAGGAACCATGCAAATCCTCCAAGCAGCGCCAAAAAACAGTCAAAAATGGTTGCCGTTTTAAAGCTTTCAAGCTGTGAAGTTTCTGAATGAAAAGGAGAAATCAGAAAATATAATGTGGAAGAACAAATGGCCACTACCATCATCAAAAGCCAGTTAAAAACACCAAGCTTTATAAGCCTCCTGTTTCCTATAGAAAACCCAAATGCAATTCCAACAACAGGTCCCATCAATGGCGAAATAAGCATTGCACCAATTACCGCAGCCGGGCTGTTAACATTTAAGCCGATACAGGCAATACCCATGGAAATTACCAAAAGCCAAAGATTATGACCGCGGAAATAAATGCCTTCTTCTATCTCGCCAAATGTAAATTCTTCATCTTCTTCCTTGGGAAGTACAAATAGCTTTTGAAGATTTATCATTGATTTATATTTTCTGACAAAAGTATAAAAACGTCATTCAAGTTTTATTAATAAATTTGTCAATTAAAATCAACAAATGAATTATCTTGTAACCGGAGGAAGCGGCTTTATTGGTTCCCATCTCATAGAGAAATTATTAAGAAATGGACATTCTGTCATAAACATTGACAATTTTGATAATTTCTATGACTATCAGGTAAAAATTAAAAATACTTTGGAGTCAATCGGTAAAAATTCGGATTTTGAATTCTCGGATAAAGAGACGGATATTCCGCGTTTGGCATCCCTCGCCCATTCTGACCAATATTCCCTCTATTGGCAGGATATACGTAATAAAAAAGATCTTGAAAACATCTTTAAGAATCATCCTATTGATATGGTAATTCATCTGGCAGCACTTGCCGGTGTACGGCCTTCTATTGAACGCCCTCTGGAGTACGAAGAAGTGAATGTACGCGGTACTATGAATCTTTGGGAACTGTGTAAGGATTTCAATATTAAAAAATTTATCTGTGCATCTTCTTCAAGTGTTTATGGAAACAATGAAAAAATTCCCTTTGCAGAAACAGACAATGTAGACAACCCTATCTCACCTTATGCCGCAACTAAGAAAAGCGGAGAGGTTATAGGACATGTTTACCATAACCTATACCATATAGATATTATCCAGCTTAGGTTTTTTACGGTGTATGGACCAAGACAAAGACCTGATCTGGCGATACACAAATTTACAAAGCTTATTTCGGAGAATCAGGAGATCCCTTTCTATGGCGACGGAAATACAGCCAGAGACTATACTTATATAGATGATATTATTGATGGCATTACCAAGTCTATTCATTATCTGGAACAAAATTCCGGAGTTTATGAAATTCTTAATCTGGGAGAAAATCAGGTAATCACTTTATCAGAGATGGTTGCCGCTATTGAAAAAGCACTGGGAAAAACTGCCAGCAAAAAAATTCTGCCAATGCAGCCGGGAGATGTCACAAAAACAAATGCCGATATTACAAAGGCAAAGGACTTAATAGGGTATAAACCGGTCACCAACTTCCAAAATGGCATAAAAAAATTTGTGGAATGGTTTTTGAGAAAACGACATTAAGTAAATTGCTGACACAGCTGCCAGCCAGTTTGTGACAGCCATTTATAAGAAAAAATTATAAAAAGAATTGAAAATCAAGTATAAAAAAGTTTATTATACAACCTATTTTTATACTTTTGCAAAAAATTAGAAAATTATGTACTGGACATTAGAATTAGCTTCATATTTAAGTGACGCACCTTGGCCAATGACAAAAGCAGAGCTTATCGACTACGCAATCAGAACTGGTGCACCTATGGAAGTAGTAGAAAACCTTCAGGCCATTGAAGACGAAGGAGAGATTTATGAATCTATCGAAGAGGTATGGAGTGACTATCCTACTGACGAGGATTTCCTTTGGAACGAGGACGAATATTAATAAAGCGATAAGCTTTAGGCTGCTTGCTTAGAGCTTTTTTGCCCTTTTTATATATTAATTTACACGATAAGTGTTATTTAAAACGCTTAAAGCATTTTGCATTAAGCATAAAGCAAAAAATTTATGAGTTTTTTAAACAAAGTTCTTAAAGGGTTTTTGGGAGACAAAAAAGCGCAGGACCTAAAAGAAGTAAAAAAAGTTGTAACAAAAATCAGAGCTGTAGAACCTAACATCCAACAATTGTCGGATGATGGGTTGAGACAAAAAACTGCTGAGTTTAAAGAGAATATAAAATCTGCAACCAGCAAGATTACCGCTCAAATAGAACAGATAAAAGAGCAGATAAAAAATTCAACCAACGTTGATGAAAAAGAAGCTCTTTTCACAAAAATTGAGGCTCTAAAGAAAGAATCATACGACATTGAAGAAAAAGTTCTGGTTCAGATTCTTCCCGAAGCTTTTGCATTGATCAAAGAAACGGCTAGAAGATGGGCTCAGAATGGAGAAATCCGTGTAACAGCTAGTGACTGGGATAGAGAACTTGCTGCTGCAGGAAAAGATTTCGTTAGTATTCAGGGAGACACAGCTGTTTGGAAAAACTCATGGGACGCTGCCGGAACTCCAGTAGTCTGGGATATGGTCCACTATGATGTTCAGTTTATCGGAGGGGTTATTCTTCACAGTGGCAAAATTGCCGAGATGGCAACCGGTGAAGGTAAAACTTTGGTAGGAACATTACCTATTTACTTAAATTCACTTCCGGAAAGAGGTGTACACGTGGTAACCGTGAACGACTATCTTGCGAAAAGAGACTCCGCATGGATGGGACCTCTTTACCAGTTCCATGGTATGTCTATCGATTGTATCGATAACCACCAGCCGAACTCTGACGGAAGAAGAAAAGCATACAACTCAGATATTACATATGGAACCAACAACGAATTCGGTTTCGATTATCTGAGAGACAACATGGTGACCTCACCTTCAGAACTGGTACAAAGAGAACTGAACTTTGCAATCGTGGATGAAGTTGACTCTGTATTGGTAGATGATGCAAGAACACCATTGATCATTTCAGGTCCGGTTCCTCAGGGAGACAGACAGGAGTTTGACGTTCTTAAGCCTTCTATCGACAGAATTGTTGAAGTACAAAAGAAAACGGTTTCTGCTATTTTCAATGAAGCGAAAAAATTAATTGCTGCAGGAAATACAAAAGAAGGTGGATTCAAGTTACTTCAGGCATACAGAGGTCTTCCCAAAAACAGACAATTAATCAAATTCTTATCGGAAAGCGGAAACAGAGCATTGCTTCAGAAAGTTGAAGCGCAGTATATGCAGGATAACAACCGTGATATGCCGATTGTAGATAAAGATCTTTACTTCGTAATTGAGGAGAAAAACAATCAGGTAGACCTTACGGACAAAGGTGTTGAATACATGTCTCAAGGTAACTCTGATGCCAATTTCTTTGTACTTCCGGATATCGGAACTGAGATTGCGGAATTAGAAGCTAAAAACTTATCCAAAGAAGAAGAGTTTGAGGCAAAAGAAAGACTTTTCTCTGATTTTGCTGAAAAATCTGAGCGTGTTCACACCATGAGCCAGCTATTGAAAGCTTACACATTATTTGAAAAAGATGATGAGTATGTAGTAATTGATGGTGAAGTTAAAATCGTTGATGAGCAGACAGGTCGTATCATGGAGGGGCGTCGTTATTCTGACGGTCTTCACCAGGCAATTGAAGCAAAGGAGAATGTAAAGATTGAGGCTGCGACTCAAACTTTTGCAACGATTACGCTTCAGAACTATTTCCGTATGTATAACAAGCTTGCGGGGATGACAGGTACTGCTGAAACCGAAGCTGGAGAGCTTTGGGAAATCTATAAATTAGACGTTGTGGTAATTCCTACCAACCGTCCTATTTTGAGACATGACAAACAAGATTTGGTTTTCAAAACAAATAGAGAGAAATATAATGCGGTAATTGAAGAAATTGAAAAATTAACAGCACAGAAAAGACCTGTACTTGTAGGAACTACTTCCGTTGAAATTTCTCAGCTGCTTTCAAAAGCCCTTCAGTTAAGAAAGATTCCACATCAGGTATTGAACGCGAAGCTTCACAAAAAAGAAGCGGAAATTGTAGCTGGAGCAGGACAGCCGGGAGTTGTAACGATTGCAACCAACATGGCAGGTCGTGGTACCGACATTAAGCTTTCTAAAGAAGTAAAAGATGCAGGAGGTTTAGCCATCATCGGAACAGAAAGACACGATTCTAGACGTGTTGACAGACAGTTGAGAGGTAGAGCGGGACGTCAGGGAGATCCGGGAAGTTCTCAGTTCTATGTATCTCTTGAAGATAACCTGATGCGTTTGTTCGGTTCTGAAAGAATTGCTAAAATGATGGACAGAATGGGTCATAAAGAGGGAGAAGTCATTCAGCATTCTATGATCAGCAAGTCTATTGAAAGAGCTCAGAAGAAAGTGGAAGAAAACAACTTCGGAACAAGAAAGAGACTTCTTGAGTACGATGACGTTATGAACAAACAACGTGACGTAATTTACAAGAGAAGAAAGAATGCTCTATTCGGAGACCACCTGAAGTATGATATCACCAATATGATTTTCGATGTTGCTAATTCTATCGTTGTGAAAGGAAAAGCTTCAGGAAGTTATAAAGATTTTGAATATGAAATTATTAAAACATTCACGATGGAATCTCCGGTTTCTCAAAGTGATTTTAATAATAAAAACATTCAGGATCTGACGAATATCTTATTCAAAGCAGCTCAGGAAGACTACAGAATGAAGCTGAACCTATTAAAGGAAAAATCATTCCCAATCATTGAGAATGTATACCAAAATCAGGGTTCAATGTTCAAAATGATTCAGGTTCCTTTCACAGACGGACACAAAACAATGACTATTGTAGCTGATCTTAAGGAAGCATATGATACTCAATGTGAAAGTTTAGTGAATGATTTTGAAAAGAATATCACTTTATCGATTATCGATGAAAACTGGAAGCTTCACCTTCGTGAGATGGACGACTTAAGAAGATCATCACAGGGAGCTGTTTACGAGCAGAAAGATCCACTGGTAATTTATAAGCAGGAGTCTTTCCACTTATTCAGTGAAATGATCGACAAATTAAACAAAGAAATTATTTCTTTCTTATACAAAGGAGAAATCCCTGCGTAAGAAAAATTTAATAATATCATACAAAAACCGCTCTGCCATTGGTCAGAGCGGTTTTTTATTATTCAGTATATAATAATTTTATGATAAATATCAATCTTATTATTTATTTAGAACAGTTAAAAATAATATATTTGCAGAAAATTTGACTTTCATGAAAAATGTACTGATCTGTGCTTCCGCACTGGGAACAATGCTGGTTTCTGCGCAAAAAAAAGACACCATCAAATCCAATGATATTGAAGAAGTAGTTGTTAACGGAAGATATTATCAGAAGTACAAACTGAATGAGGTTTCCGGTTCACTAAGAATTCAGACACCTATTCTTGAACTTCCGCAGAATGTACAGTCTATAAGCTCTCAGGTTCTTGCTGATCAGATGACTCTAAATATGTCTGAAGGAATTGTCCGCAACGTAAGCGGAGCAAGAAAGGTAGAGCATTGGGATAATGTATATTCCAATGTATTTATGAGAGGTGCCAGTATTGCTACCTTTATGAACGGAATGAATGTATCTTCAACCTGGGGACCAATTAACCCTGATGCATCTGTAATTGACAGAATAGAGTTTGTAAAAGGTCCTGCCGGATTTATGGGTTCTATGGGAGATCCTGCCGGGTTCTATAATGTGGTCACTAAAAAGCCAACAGGGAAATTTGCCAACAGTGTGCGCTTCACAACAGGAAGTTATAACCTTTTCAGAGGAGAAGCAGATCTTGACGGTGTTATTGTGAAAGACGGTGTTTTAGATTATCGTCTTAATTTAATGGGAAGTTCTAATAATTCATGGGTGGAAAATGATAAAACAAGCAAAATTATTGTTGCTCCTTCCATTACTTTCAGACCTACAAAAACTACTACGTTTACGGCTCAGTACAATTATCAGTATTTAAAATTTAATCAGCCTGGAGCTTATCTGATGTCAAACGACGGATACGCTTCACTGAATGTACATACCAACTTTAATGACCCCAACTTTAAGAAAACTGAAGTAAAAGATCAGAGTTTATTCTTAAGTTTAGACCAGAAGCTTTTCAAAGACTGGGTTTGGAGCACACAGTATGCTTACATGGACCTGAATTATGACGGAGGATCATGGTGGGGAACTTTTGACCCTGCCAATAAAAATGTTTTCAACAGAACGCTAAGCAACTGGCAGGCGAAAGGAAAAAACCACATCTTCCAGACGTATGTGAGAGGAACCCTTAATACAGGGAATATTGTTCATAAAATAATCGCAGGTTTTGATTACGGAGACAGAAAATACACTGCTGACTTTTCATCTTTTACCGGAGGACCATTCCCTATTAATATTTATAATGTAAATTATGGGGTAGACCCTTCAAAACTTCCATCTTCTAACTTTTATACATTAAACACTTCTGCTCCGTTTTATAATGATCAGGGCGTAAAATATACTTCTTATTACGCTCAGGATCAGATTGAAATGTTTAATAATAAGCTAAGATTAACATTAGCAGGTAGGTATACAAGTGGTAAAACTTATTCAGCCTATCCTAATTTAAGCCCGGGAACTCCTATTGTACCTGATACAGCCGGTGAGTTTACCCCAAGAGTTGGTGTGAGTTATTCTATTAATGAAAACTTCTCAGCTTATGGTATCTATGATAAAACCTTCGTACCACAATCCGGAACAGGAATTAACAAAACCAAAATTACAGATCCTTTCAGAGGGCAGAATATTGAATTCGGACTGAAAAAAGACTGGTTCGGTGGAAAATGGAACTCTACTTTCGCTGTATACGAAATCAGAAGACAAAATATTCTTGTTGCGGGACCTAAAGAACAAAATGAAGGACAGCCTTTTCAGGTTGCTACAGGTGAGCAGAGAGCAAGAGGTTTTGAAACTGATATCAAAGGGGAAATCATCAAAGGGTTGAACATTATCATCAACTATGCTTATACAGATGCAAAGACCATCAAAGACACAGATCCTACAAGAATTGGTATCCAGTCTCCGGGGAATGCGAAAAATGTACAGAATACCTGGGTAAACTATAGATTTGAAAATGGTCTTATGAAAGGGTTCGGGATTTCAGCCGGTTATCAGTATCAGGGGGGAAGACAGTCCTGGTTTGGGGTGAGTGCCACAAAAGATCAAAGCTTACCGGATTATTTTGATACCAACTTCGGGATTTCTTATGTTGCTAAAAAATTCGATGTTAACTTTATGCTGAATAATGTTCTTAACAGAAAACTTTACAGCGGATACAGAGGAGATGGCGGTGAATATGCATGGATCTACAATGCTCCGCGTAACTGGAGAGTATCAATAGGATATAAATTTTAAAAAATCAAAGGTTAGCCCCTCATGGGGTTAACTTTTTGCTATGAGAAAAAAGCATCATCATAAAAAGAAAATATCTCCCGCAAAAAAATGGTCTGCAAAGCTGCATTTGTGGCTGGGTTTATCTGTTGGAATCATTGTATTTATAGTCTCTCTTTCAGGGACTTTATATGTTTTTAAGGATGAAATACAGAATAACTTACGAAAAGAGGCTATTTACCTGAAAAAAGAGGATATCGGAACAAAGCCTTTATCTATTAATCTGCTTCGGGAGAAAGTATCTCTGGAACTTAATGAAAAGTATCCGGTAAGCGCTGTAGAAATTCCTTTGGATAAAACAAAAGCCTACCAGTTTGAATACTATGAAAAAAGCAAAAAGGGATGGAACTATTTTCAGCAGGTACGCATCAACAAGCAGGTTTATGTCAATCAGTATACCGGACAAATCCTGGCGGTTTATGATGAAAAGTATGATGTATTCAATATTTTAAAATATATCCACTGGGGACTTTTGCTTAACTCTGAATGGGGACCATACACTGTAGGAATCCCAACCGTTATTTTTGTCATTATGCTCATCACAGGAATCATTTTATGGTGGCCTAAAAATAAAAATGCCAGAAAAGGTCGTTTTTGGTTCAATTGGGAAAATGTAAAAAACTGGAAGCGGAAAAATTATGATCTTCACAATATACTGGGATTTTATGCATCATTTATCGCGCTGCTTATGAGCATTACGGGACTTTATTTTGCTTATCCTTACGTAAAAAACACTTTTACGTTTGCATTATCCGGCTCATGGGAACTTCCTAAAGAAAAAGAAAAAAAATCCCCGGATTCTCTGATGGCAAAGAATGAAGCTGTTTTTGATCTGGCTGCGGCACAAACTGAAAAACTGTACGCAAAATCATCCAGCTTCAGAATTAATCTAAACGGAAAGAATAAAAAAGGAAAAGAACTGAAAACCCTTCCGGTAACAGTTTACGGACTGGATGGAAGGTACAGCGAAAGAAATATTCTGACATTCGACAAATACTCCGGAAAACTACTGGCCAACAAACCTCATCACAAACTCCATACTGCCGAGAAATATTCCAACGCCAATTATGATATCCATACCGGCTCCTACTTTGGAATCATTGGAAAGATCATCTGGTTTATGGCCGGCCTCACGTGTACATCGCTCCCTGTAACCGGATTTCTGGTCTGGTGGGGAAAAAGAAAGAAAAAAGGAAAGAAAATATAATGAAAAAAGTGCTTTTATCAGCTGCCTGTTTAGGAACTGCTACCGTTTTTGCCCAGGTAAAAGATAGTTTACAAACTCAAAATGTAGACGAGGTTATAATGACTGCTTCCAGAAAAAAGGAAAGCATAAAAGAAGTTCCCAGCTCCATCACGGTGGTAGGAGAAAAACAGATTCAGTCTCAGCTTACTGTTAACTCAGATATTACAAGCATCCTGCAGTATACCGTTCCCAGTTTAGGTACCAATTCCGGACAAACTTCCAACACCGGACAGACCTTGAGAGGACGTCAGGTTCTGGTTTTGATTGATGGAATTCCACAGTCTACCCCACTTCGTAACGGAGCAAGAGATTTACGAACTATTGATCCTTCAGCGATTGAAAGAATTGAGGTGATCAAAGGAGCTTCTTCCATCTATGGTAACGGGGCAGACGGAGGGATCATCAATTATATTACAAAAAGAAGCAAAACAGATAAAAAAATCTCCGGAATTTCACAGATCGGGCTTACAGGACAGCCTTACGGTGGTACTTTAGGAGTAAGAGCAAGCCAGCTTTTATCCGGAAAGATCAACAAATTCGACTATACTCTTTCCCTAGCCTACGAAAGAACAGGATATACAAAAGACGGAGACGGTGTTTTAATAAGCCCCACCTACAGCATTGCCAAGATGGACAACTACAACGGATTGCTGAAAATAGGTTATGATATTAACGAAAATCAAAGAGTCGAAGCGTCTTACATTGGTTATTCTTCAAGATCAGACCTGAATGTAGGATTAAAAACAGGAAAATACGGCATCACGCCAACCATTGGTGAAGGAATTGGAAAAGGATTGGAAACCACTCCCCAGGGAACTCCAAAAAACCACAATATCCGAGTGAGCTATGACAACAAGAACCTGTTTGCAGGAACTTCTTTGAATATCAACCTTTATTATCAGGATTTCAAAACCGTTTACGGATACAGTGACACCTTTTTCAATGGCGGACAGTCTAATGTGATCTCAAAAAAGGCAGGGGCAAGGTTCAATTTTGACACCCAGCTTTGGAATTCAGCCAATTCTCAGGGTGAAATTATCTATGGAGCTGATATTCTGAATGATGAAACCGTACAAAAGCTGGAAGACGGACGTTTCTGGACGCCCAATATGAATATGACCAATATTGCGCCTTTTGTATTGGCAAAAATTGATCTGTTTAAAAAATTAACCCTTAAAGGAGGACTCCGTTACGAGAACATCAAAGTAAACGTTGACGATTTCAATACGCTTTCCACTCTTAAAAGTGACGGAACTTTCACGAAAAGTATTCCTGTTGCAGGTGGAAAACTGAACTACAATGCAGTGGTAGGAAATATTGGTATCCGCTATAATATTGAGCCTTATATCAACCTCTTTGGAAGCTTCTCTCAGGCCTACTCTATTAATGAATTAGGAAGAATTTTAAGAACCTCAACCTCTGAAACTATCAAAAACCTGGAAACAAAACCCATCATCGTAAACAATTACGAATTGGGGGCAACAGGGCAGCTTTCCGGCTGGCTGAACTATGAATTAACCTCTTATGTGAGTACATCTAAACTTGGCGCATCATTCGTACAGAGTCCGGACAGAGCATTAATGATTCAGAGATCTCCGGAAATCGTGTATGGAGTGGAAGGATTTTTACACTTTACCCCTGCAAAATGGATTCAGTTTGGAGGAAGCTACAGCTGGATGGAAGGAATTACTTCTGTAAAAGATGACGGTGATTATTCAACAAAAATCAACAACAGCCGAATTTCTGCTCCTAAAGTATTGGCGTATATTCAGGCAAGACCTGTTCCAGCTCTATCCGTTGGTCTTGATATGCTTCACTCTTTCCAGCAAAACAGATTCGAGCCTAATGCAAAAACGGGATTATATGCTTACGGTGAAGGATATGTACCGGAATATACTGTCTTTAACTTCAAATCAAGTTATGAAGTCAGCAACAACTGGAGATTGTCATTAGGTATTGAAAACCTTTTCAATAAAGTGTATCAACCTGCTATCTCATGGTGGACATCAAGAGACAGTGACTTCACGAATGCTCTTGGATTGAGGGGAACATTCATGATCGAATACAAATTTTAATTAATCTAAATAAAAAGTAAAACATACCTTTGCTTTACTTTTACTGTTATATGAAGAAAAACCATCATCATAAAAAGAAACCGGGCTTTATCAAAAAATGGTCCGCTAAACTGCACCTTTGGTTTGGATTGGGAATAGGATTTCTGATTTTTATTATCTCTATTACCGGAGCATTGTACGTTTTTAAGGATGAAGTGGAAAACATTACCCGAAAAGATGTCATCTACCACCACGAGCAAAATATTGAGCAGAAAAAGGTGCTTCCTATCAGAGTGATGGAAAAAGCTGTTGCGGAACAGGTAAAAGAAAAATATCCTATCCACTGGGTAAATGTTCCTATTGACAAAAAGATGTCCTATATGTTCTTCTGGTATGAACATAATACCGATGCCTGGAATTATTTTGATGAATTTCCTATTTATAAACAGGCTTATGTAAACCCTTACACCGGAAAAGTATTAAGAGTTTATGATGAAAAAAACGGCTTCTTCAACATTGTAAAAATGATCCATTGGAGCTACCTTTTGAAACAGGACTGGGGAACTTATGTAGTAGGAATTCCTGTTATCATTTTTATCATCATGCTGATCTCCGGGATTATTCTATGGTGGCCAAAAAACAAAGCTGCCAGAAAACAGCGTTTTGCTTTCAAATGGAAAAACATTAAAAGCTGGAAACGAAAAAACTATGATCTTCATAATGTCTTAGGGTTTTATGCTTCTATTTTCGCTTTAATTTTCTCTATTACAGGGCTTTTCTATGCATTTTTTATAGTTCAGGCAATGATCTATGTGATCTTTTCCGGCGGAGAAACCAAGTATCCGGACTTCTCACACATTAAAACAAAAGCTCCTATTGAAATGAGAACGGAAGGAACACTGGATAAAATCATCAATACAGTAGAAACAAAATATCCGGATTCCTATGGTTTTGCCATAGACTTAGGACATCCCCATATGGATGATCACGAGCATCCCAACTTTGAGGTGTATGTAAAACACCTTTCTTATTCTTACCATAAAAGCAGCAGCTTAATCTTTGATGAAAACTCTGGAGAATTGCTTCATACTCATGATCCAAAAGACAAAAACTTCGGAGAAAAGGTAGTAAACGCCAATTATGATATTCACGTAGGTGCCATTCTGGGGCTTCCTACCAAGATCATTGCTTTTATCGTAAGCATTATCTGCGCTTCTCTTCCGGTTACCGGATTTATGATCTGGTGGGGAAGAAAAAAGAAAAAAACAATAAAAACAACTTAAAGTATTAAATAAAACCCAGTTAATAATCCATTAATACAATCTTTTTTATAATTTTAGCCCTTAGAATTTAATAATAGAAATGTCATTAATAGATTTATCAAAACAAGTTGCCCTTGGAGTTGACATCGGCGGAACCAATACTAAATTCGGAATTGTAAATCACCGTGGTGAAGTTCTGGATAAAGGAAATCTGAAAACTGATGCCTATGACAAAGTAGAAGATTTCATCGATTCTTTATATGAGCATGTTCGTCCAATGATGGAAAAATATGGTACTGAAGCACACTTTGACGGAATCGGAGTAGGCGCACCGAACGCCAACTATTACAAAGGAACTATAGAACTTGCCCCTAATCTTCCATGGAAAGGTGTTATTCCTTTCACTGAGTTAATGACGGCAAAATTCAATCTGCCTTGTACCGTGACCAATGATGCCAATGCTGCGGCACTGGGAGAGATGCTTTTCGGAGCTGCAAGAGGAATGAAAGATTTCATTATGATTACCCTTGGAACAGGTGTAGGCAGTGGAATTATCGCTAATGGGAGCTTAATCTACGGACATGACGGGTTTGCCGGAGAGCTGGGCCATACGATTGTGAAGCCGGGCGGTAGAAAACACTGGAGTACAGGTTCTGAAGGAAGTCTTGAAGCCTATGCATCTGCTACGGGAATCACCATCACAGCAAAGAAAATGAGAGCGGAGTTCCCGGAATCAATGCTGAACCAATACCCTGAAGACGAGATCAATTCTAAAACAGTATATGAATGTGCTATCAAGGAAGATCCTATTGCGATTGAAGTTTTCAGATATACAGGTCAGAAACTGGGAGAAGCATTAGCCAATTTTGTAATGTTCTCTTCGCCTGAAGCTATTCTTCTGTTCGGAGGAGTAATTAAAGCAGGAGATTTTATTTTAAAGCCTGCTAAACTTCATATGGAAAGAAACCTTCTTCCAATCTTCAGAAATAAAGTAAAGCTCGTATTCAGTGAGCTTGACGAAGCTGATGCTGCTATTCTCGGAGCGAGTGCTTTGGTTTGGGAAAAATAACTGAAAGCCTTTTAAATAATATAGAGCACCTTTTTTAGGGTGCTTTTGTTTTTTGACCACAGATTGCGCAGATTTTCACAGATGATTGCGTTTTATTTTCCTTGTGTTTATTTGTGAAAAACATTCGTGTTATTCGTGTTTAATATTAAAATGCTTCGACTAAGCTCAGCATGACATTGCTAATACTAACCGCTTTAAAATACTTTGTAGTAATTAAATACAAGAAATTGCATCCTTATTTTCCTTATGTTATTTATGAAAAACATTCGTGTTATTCGTGTTTAAAATCAAAATGCTTCGACTAAGCTCAGCATGACATTGCTAATACTAACCGCTTTAAAATACTTTGTAGTAATTAAATACAAGAAATTGCATCCTTATTTTCCTTGTGTTATTTGTGAAAAACATTCGTGTTATTCGTGTTTAAAATCAAAATGCTTCGACTAAGCTCAGCATGACATTGCTAATACTAACTGCTTTAAAATACTTTGTGGTAATTAAATGCAAGAAATTGCATCCTTATTTTCCTTGTGTTATTTGTGAAAAACATTCGTGTTATTCGTGTTTAATATTAAAATGCTTCGACTAAGCTCAGCATGACATTGCTAATACTAACCGCTTTAAAATACTTTGTGGTAATTAAATGCAAGAAATTGCATCCTTATTTTCCTTGTTTTATTTGTGAAAAACATTCGTGTTATTCGTGTTTAAAATCAAAATGCTTCGACTAAGCTCAGCATGACATTGCTAATACTAACCGCTTTAAAATACTTTGTAGTAATTAAATGCAAGAAATTGCATCCTTATTTTCCTTGTGTTATTTGTGAAAAGCATTCGTGTTATTCGTGTTTAAAATCATTTGCTACATCTATCATTGCAATTTAAGTTTAAGACGTAAAAGCATGTTCAAATGAAAAAGTTTTTCATATTTTTGATCAGCTTTTTCCGGATCTGGAAAAGTTCATAAAACAATATAATTACCAAAAATGGATAACAATAATTTAGAACAGATTACTTTCGGAGGCGGATGTTTCTGGTGTGTGGAAAGCTGTTTCAATATGCTGAAAGGAGTACAATCTGCTATTTCAGGATATTCTGGTGGACATAAAGATAACCCGACGTATCAGGAGGTTTGCACTGGAGAGACGGGACATGCAGAAGTAGTACAGATCACTTACGATCCTGCTGTTATTTCTTACGAACAGCTGATGGATGTATTTTTCTTCCTTCATGATCCTACTCAATTAAACAGACAGGGGAACGACATCGGAACCCAATACCGCTCTGTTATCTACTATAAAGATGATGCAGAGAAAGCAAAGGCCGAAAAAGCCATCAAAGTATCTCAGGATTCAGGAAGATGGACAGGAACTTATGTAACGGAATTAACGAAATTCGACAAATTCTGGCCTGCAGAACAGTACCATCAGGGATATTATAACGAAAACCCAACACAGCCTTACTGCAGCGCAGTAGTAGGCCCTAAAATCCAGAAGTTTAAAAAGCATTTCGGTGAACTGGGCATGCTGAACATAGAATAAAAATTGTAAGTTTTAGCTTAGCCAAAAGCTGACAGATCAATGTAATATATCAGAAGCGAAGGAGAAGTCTCTTCGCTTCTTTTTTGGCGCAAAAGATGTACACAATCCGCTAGATTATAAATCTATCCGTCATCCGGAAAGTCTCCGTATGGCTACAGTTTTAATTGCTTCTGATGCAATATCATCCAACCCTTAAAAAGAACAAAATAGTTTTCATTAAAAATTCTTGTAAAATGCAATTGAAATTCCACCGTTTTCATAATTATTTTCATTGAATTTAAATAATTATGAAGGGAACCTATTCTTCTATTAATAAACTCCCTGCGTTCTTTCCTGCATATTTTGTAATCATATGCCTGCTCGCATCTCTTAGACTTTTACCGTTATCAGGGTTGATTCCATCCATTGTAAAAAACTCTACCGCATTATCATATTTTGTATACCATGAATTACCTAACCCGTTTTCTACTGTCAAAGTATCTGGCCTGGTAATTTTCTTAAAATATTTTAACCTAACAGTATCAACAGGCAATAACTGATGTTTAGGGTTTTTATCATTACAAGAGGTTAATTTATATTCATCTCCATCCCAATACATACATTGATTCTCTTCTTCAAATATTTTTAGTCCTCCTTTTCCAGAAGAAAAACTTGCAAATAGAATTAACACTATAGCTCCTATTCCCATCCCGTTTTTGGCCATCTGCGGAATATTGAAAACAGGTGCGTTCGTAATGTTTATAATTATTTTAGAAAGCCTTTCTGAAAAAGAATTTTCATCATTTCCAATTCTCATTTCTATCTGAGTCTCTCCATTATCTCTTCTAATTGTATAATTCTCAGAAAAATCTTTAAAATTATCATAGTCCACATACCAACTTAATTGATCCAGAGTGATATCATCAATATCATAATCTCGATTTTCATTTACTAATCTCTTATAATATCTCACAAAAGTTCTTCCATCTTTGGAAGACTCAAATTTCTCTTCTAGTTTCTGGCTTAAAAAATCAAATACAGTACTATAACTATCTGTTTCAATTCCAAGTTCTTTTTTTGCGGTTTCATATGCTGCTTTTATGAGCAATTTTCTTTTCTCAAACATACAATTTCGATAATGGATTAATTTGCTGTCCAAATTAGACACATTTTAGACAATACAATTGCGGTTTTCCGTAATACACAGCATTTTACATGACTTTATTTGTCCACCCGCTGTCTTACATAAGACAACGTACTATCGGATATTTGTAAAAGAAATCAGGGACAAAAAAACAAACAAAAAATCAAAACTCTGATTTCAAAAATCACCAGATAAAACGGAGGAAAACTCCGGGTTGGGAAGCAGATGTTTCTCCTCCGTTTTTGAAGGTTCACTTCCCAAAAAATTTAGAAGCGCTTCAATTTTTTTAACCGTATAACACTATCTGCGATCTGCTTCGCAGGGAAGAATACGAATGCTTTAACAATAAATTTTTTGAAAAATGATCGAAATTATATTGATGCTATTCGGTTTAGCATTCTCAAACAATACTGCCAACGCAACAACAGCCAATGATAATAACCCAACAACTGTAACGACACAATCTCAGGGAGAATCTGGGGGTACAGGTGAGACTGGGGGTACAGGAGAAAGTGATACAGGAGGAGAAACAGGACAAATAATACCTCCAAGAAAATAACAAAGAAAGCGGAAGAATTATCTTTCGCTTTTTTTATTAAATTTGAAAAAAAACCATTGAAAGCTCATATAACTCTTCTATTAATCTTATCTCTTCTACTTTCTTGCTCAAGAAAGAAGCCTTCAGTAGCCGATCGAATAAATTACGATAAAGGGTATGATTATTTAGAGGCATCAAAAAAAGACAGTGCATTTAAATATTTAAATAAGGCAAAAGATGACTTTATTCAAAAAGGATATCCTTCTTATGCCGGAAATTGTTTAGTGCTTATGGGAATCATCCAGTGTGATGCTGGAGATTATTATGGAGCACAAGAAACAGCTCTATCGGCCATCAAATTCTTAGATAAAAAAAAGGATTCACGAGACCTTGCTTCCAATTACAATAATCTTGGCATTTCTTGTCAAAAACTTAAAGATTATAAAAGAGCAGCAGAAATTTACAATCAGGCTTCGATGTATGCTCAAGATTCCGTTGAGCGGTTTACTCTTCTTAACAATATGGCTGTTTCATATGTATATTTGAGAGATTACGATAAGGCAATTAATATTTACAACAGTATCTTATCTTCTTCTAATATCGATAAAGGCTCTATCATTTTCGCTAAAGTTTATGATAACCTTGCCTTTGCAAAATTTCAACAAAATCCTAAATATAATGCCGAATATGAACTGAACAAAGCCTTACACATACGAGAAAACATAAAAGATACAGATGGACTAAATGCCAGTTTTTCTCACTTAACTGAATACTTTGAGAATCGCGATCCCATAAAAGCTCTTTTTTATGCAAAAAAAATGTTCAAGACCGCTTCAGCTAACAATAGTCCTGATGATAAATTAGAAGCCCTTCAAAAAATAATACAATTAGAAAAACCTGAAAATATAAAAATACCTTTCAAGCAATATCAAAATCTGAAGGATAGCTTAGAAACAGCCAGAAATAAGTCTAAAAGTCAATTTGCTTTAGAAAGATATGATTCTGAAAAATTCAAAAGAGAAAATGTAGAAAAGGATAATAGCATTTTAAAACTTTTAATTGGAGTGGTTATATTAATTGTTGCAATTATATTTATTGTAATTGGTTACAGAAGGAGACAATTAAAATTAAAACAAGAAAAAGAAATCGAAATAAAAAACACTCAGCTTAAGATGTCTAAAAAGGTTCATGATGTAGTTGCCAACGGCATTTACCAGGTGATGACAAAGATTGAAAACCAGGAAGATTTTGACCGGGATAAAGCACTTGATGAACTGGAATTTGTGTATGAAAAATCAAGGGATATTTCCTATGATAAAATTGGTGAAGAAAAAGAGTTCAGCAAAGTAATTTCAGAACTCATTGCTTCCTTCAATAATGAAACGGTAAAAACCTTTACAGCAGGGAACAGTCCTGCAATTTGGGATCCCGTTTCCGCTACCGTTAAAGAGGAAGTTTATCAAATGATTCGCGAATTGATGGTGAATATGAAAAAGCACAGCCATGCCAGCCATGTAGCCGTTAAGTTTGAAAAAATAAACAATAGGGTTGATATTCAGTACAAAGACAATGGAATAGGAATTTCCGGAGACCTTATTTATAAAAACGGGTTGCGTAATACGGCATCCCGCATAGAAACAATTAACGGAACCATTACTTTTGAAACAAAAATTGAAAAAGGACTGAAAGTAAATCTTTCATTTCCAGCTTCCTAATCCTATAACCATGTTCAAAAAAGTTTTAATCGTTGAAGATCAGGAAATAATGAACCAGGGAATCCTGAATACGATAAAAGAATTAAATATCCCTGATTTTGATTATGTAATGTATTGTGATGAAGCTTTAGGCAGGATAAAATCAGCTTTAGAAAAGAAAAGTCCTTACGATCTTCTTATTGCAGATCTGTCGTTTGAAAAAGATCATATTCCTCAGCAGCTTCGTTCCGGGCAGGAACTTATTTTCGAGGCAAAAAAGGTTCAGCCTGGATTAAAAACAGTTGTATTTTCTGTAGAAAAGAAAGCCAAAACAATTGATGATCTGTATAAAACATATCAGGTGGACGGATTTGTAAGCAAGGCAAGGCGTGACGGACAAGACCTGAAAAGCACAATACGCAAAATTTTTAACGGAGAGACTGTAATTCCCCAGGAGGTTCTGAATACGATGCGCCATATTTCTTCTGAGTTTGATGTATATGATATGAAATTAATTGAGCTGCTTGCCAAAGGACACAAACAAAGTGAAATAAGTACCTATCTGAAAGAGCATCGGATGACGCCTTACGGCATCCGATCTATTGAAAAAAGATTGAGTGAGCTTCGTGACAGTCTTAGCGCAAAAAACAATATTGAGATGATCGTAATCTGTAAAGATATTGGCATCATCTGATTATATCTGTTGAAATATTTATTTTTTCTTTTTACGTGAAACCGTAATGGTAAAAAAATAAATGACTATACTTTTGAGGTCTTAACCTATTTTTTAAAATTAAATCGTATAACCATGTTCAAAAAAGTTCTAATAGCCGAAGACCATGAAAGCATCAATATTTCCGTTCAGAAAACCCTTGAGGATCTTGTCATCCCCAACATTGATTATGTTTTTTATTGTGATGATGCCATAGGTAAAATCCAGAAAGCTTTACGGGAAGAACATCCTTATGACTTATTAATTACAGATCTTTATTATGAAGAAGATCATCATGAACAAAATCTCAAAGACGGAAAAGAACTCATCAGAAAAGCAAAAGAGATACAGCCCGATTTAAAAATCATTGTGTTTTCGGCAGAACATAAAACAGGGATTATAGAAAATCTTTTTTCAGATTATCAAATTAACGGTTATGTTCGTAAAGCCAGAAACGATTCAAAAGACTTAAAAAAATCAATTACCTCAGTATACATTGGTGAAGAATATTTATCTTTTGATCTGAAGCAGGATATGAAAAAGTTCAATAGCTATGAGTTTTCTACGTTTGACATCACCCTTGTCTCCCTCCTTTCTAAAGGAGTATTACAGAAAAATATCCCTATACATCTTGAAGACAGAAATATTAAACCGGCTAGTCTCAGCAGTGTGGAAAAAAGATTAAACAGCCTGAAAGAGGATCTCCAAATAAACAGCAACGAGCAGCTGGTAGCCTTCTGCAAGGACATAGGAATTATATAAAATCACAATTAATTTCGCTTACAGCCTTTCAAATTTTTTGAAAGGTTTTTTATTTTTTGCCCATTTTACGGTTTTCCGTAATCAACCAGAATTTAATGCTCATATTTTTGGACTGTTAAAACAATAAACAATTTTTATTATGAAAAAGTACTATGTAAACAAAAAAGCTCAGGCAAATGGAGATCATGAAGTACATCATGAAAACTGTATATATCTACCGAGCATTGATAACAGAAAATATTTAGGTCAGTTTTCGTCTTGTAAAGATGCAGTAAGAGAAGCAAAAAGGGATTATTCGAAAGCAAATGGCTGCAAAACGTGTTCTAACGAATGTCACACAAGTTAAAACAATAATCATGGGAAAATTCATCATCACACAAAGAGTCAACAACGAATATCAGTTTAATCTGAAGGCGGGAAATGGCGAAATTATTTTAACAAGCGAGGGATATGTTCAGAAAGCATCTTGTCAAAAAGGAATCGAATCTGTAAAAGTTAATTCACAGGATCTTTCAAGATACGAAAGAAGAGTAGCGAAAAACGGAAAAGATTATTTCGTGTTAAAAGCAAGAAACGGTGAAATTATTGGGAACAGCCAAATGTACAGTTCAAAATCAGGACTGGAAAACGGTATTGCTTCCGTAAAATTAAATGCTCCAACAGCAGAAATAGTTGATGAAACTTTAAAAAAATAATACGATGGATCTTAAAATTAAACTGGATCAATTGCATCAGAAAGTAATTGGACTGAAGGAACAGATAGGAACGGAAGAAGCTACAAAAAATGCTTTCGTAATGCCTTTCATACAAATCCTTGGTTATGATATCTTCAACCCTACGGAAGTTGTTCCCGAACATGTTTGTGACATTGGAACGAAAAAAGGAGAAAAAGTGGATTATGTTATCAAAAATAATGATGAACCCATCTTCATTATCGAATGTAAACATTGGAAAGAAAGCGCAGATGCCCATAATTCACAGCTTCACAGGTATTATCATGTTTCGAAAACGAGATTCGGAGTTTTGACCAATGGTATCGTATATAACTTTTATACAGATCTGGAAAAACCTAATATTATGGATGAAAAACCGTTTTTTACCATCAATATTGAAGATCTGAAAGACAGTTCCATCAAAATTCTTGAAAATTTCACCAAGAAAGATTATAATTTGGAGAATATTCTTGATTCTGCAGAAGCATTAAAATACATCAAAGCCATCAGAAAAGAATTCGAAAAAGAAATCGAAAACCCATCTGACGAACTGGTAAAACTTCTGGTGAACCGTTTCTTTGAAAAGCCTTTAACAGCCAACAGAATGATTTCTTTCAAAGAATATGCTAAAAAAGCTTTAACGACTTCTATTAACGAATCCATCAGCTTCCGGTTAAAATCTGCATTGAGCATCAATGAACAAATAGAAAAAAGAGAAGACGATGTGAAAACATCACAACCCATTGATGAGAATAACGATTCCAAAATTGTAACAACCGAAGAAGAATTGGAAGGATTTCAAATTGTAAAAGCAATTCTGAGAGAGAAAATTGCTTCTTCCAGAATTGCTTACAGGGATACACTTTCATATTTCGGAGTTTTGTTGGATGATAACAACAGAAAACCAATTTGCAGGCTGCACTTTAATACAGCGAACAAATATTTAGAAACATTTCATAACGGAAAAGAAGCCGGAGAAAAGGTTTTACTAAATACTCTGGATGAGATCTACAATTATAGAGATCAGCTTCATAAGACTCTGGAAAACTATTCATAAAACTAATAGTCATGAAAAAATTAATCCCTTTCATTATACTGATACTGACCTTCAGCTTATTTCTTTTAAATTCTTGTTTTAAGGCCAATGACAGCATAGCAGGCCATGGTGGAAGATGTACAGGTTCTGCTTATTGCACTGCATGTTCCAATTGCTCAAGATGCGGGCATTGCAGTGGTGGTGGAACGTGTGGGGTTTGTGGAGGAGGCTCTTCAGGAAGAAGTTCTTCATCAGGCAGATCCAGTAAAAGAGATGAATCTGAAAAATACAAGCCTTCTGATTCTTATAAATCCCAAAAAGCAAAACCCAGTAAACCACCAAAAGTTTTTATTGATGAGGTTAATGTTAATATTAATTCCAACAACAGATACATTGCAGGGATAGAAGCCACAAATATTTATGAGAAGCCATCCTTAAAATCTAAAATAATAACAACAGTGCCTAAAAAAGCCAAACTGATTCAACTTTCCAAAGAAGGCTCGTGGTACAAAGTACAAGTTAAATCAAATGGAAAACAAGGATATGTTTATTATAAAGATGTAAAATAATCAAAACAAAATAATATGAACTTAAAGAATTTTTTAAATGAAGAACAGGATCCTCAAGCTGTTGAAAAGCTTTTAGGAAGAATCAACAGCCTTCTAACCTCACAAGAAACTGTGGAATATATAGCTGTTCAAAAAAAACCTGTAATTAATTTATCTCCCGATTGTATTGCCCTAACGAACAGAAGAATCATTTTCTGCAGACCGAAAAACTTTGGCTTATCCATGGATTTTCAGGACTACAACTGGGTAGATATAGCCGATTGCCACATCAAAGAAGGGATTGTTGGTGCTACATTCATCATGAGAACAACAAACAGCTTTACCAATATGATGGATTATTTGCCTAAAAACCAAGCCAGAAAATTATACCAGTTTGCACAGGAAGTAGAAGAAAGAATGCGTGGTGTAAGAAGAGAAAAAAATCTTGAAACTTTGAGAGCTTCAGCAGGAGGAGTTACGGTGAACAATGCTACTCCTATTATCACACAACCACAACAATTTCAGGAGGAAAAAAAACCATTGTTAATAGAAAATGAAGATCCTTTTGCCTTATTGCAGAAGTTAAAAGACCTAAAGGAAAACGGAATCATTTCTCCTGAAGAGTTTGAAACAAAAAAGAACGAAGTTTTATCAAGAGTTTAAATTATGAAATCAAAATCCACCGCCGCATTACTTGCTTTTTTCCTGGGAGGATTAGGCATTCACAGATTTTACTTAGGTCAAAATGGTAGGGGAATACTTTATCTGGTATTCTGCTGGACTTTCATTCCTGCATTAGTTGCATTTTTTGATTTCTTCGTACTTATTTTTATGTCTGAAAACCAATTCAATTGTAAATATAATTTTAACACAGGATTTTAAACAGCATCATCATGAAACCATTTCTCACCTTCTGTGCGTTATGCTGTTTCATCGGTATTTTCAGACTTCCCATAGAATATTATACTTTCCTCAGAATTCTTATTTCCATTGGAGCTCTACTGGTCCTATACAATACGTTGAGTTCTAAACAGCATTATTTCAGTATAATTTTTCTGGTTATTTTCATTCTCTTTAATCCCGTTTTCCCTATTTATCTGTATCGGAAAAACATTTGGATTCCCATTGATATCATAACCGGAATTCTGTTCCTATTGATCAGTTTCATAGAAAGAAAAGAACAGAAAAAGGAAGAAGAAATTACCGAAGAAACCTCAGAACCTTCAATACCCATTCACCAAAGGACTGTTTCAAGAGACAGGATCATTAATCCTGAAAAAACAAAAGAATAATACCCCCATGGAAAACAATCATATAACGGAAAATCTAAAAGCTCATTTTTTAAGACTGTATCAAATGGCAATCTGTGATGACGATTTCAGTGCATTAGAATTGAAAATGCTTTACAAATGTGCTGAAGAAAGAGGAATTTCATCAAAAAATTTAGATGAAATTCTTTTAAATCCAATCAATTTTAAATCATTAGTTCCCCAATCTATTGAAGAAAAAATAGATTATCTGTATGATCTCACAGTTATGATCTGGGCAGACGGAATTGTTTCCCCAAATGAATATTCTGCCATGCGAAAATACGTTCTGATGTTTGGTTTTTTGGAAGAAAATGCAACGGCAATTGTAGATTATCTCATTGAAGCCGTAAGAATCGGAAAGAACAAAAGTGAAATTTTATATGAATTAAAAAACTAATCCATCATGGACACTACCAGCATAAAAAATTTATTCAAACTCAAATCCGTTCCGATAGAACCAACACCGGAACCATTATCTAAAAACAATAACAATCCGAACGATGAATCTCTGGAAGAAACCCGAAAAAGGACCTATCATGAAACAGGCTACAGAGACAGTTCAAGAACCAACGGAAACCATTCTACTCTATCCATCTGTCTCGATGCTGTTTATTCAAAATTTCAGAATGAAGAAAAAGAAATGGTTGAAAAGCAGAAAAACCTGAAAGAATCCTATATAAACGAACAGAAAAACCGGGAAACTGAAATCAAAGCTTTATTCGTTTCACAGGAGACCAAAGAGGAACAATTAAAAACTAAAGACTCAGAAATCAAAAATCACCAACATACTATTGAAAATTTAAAGGCTGAAATTCTTGATCTTCCCAGAAACCCGGAAAAATATAATATAAAAGCGACAAGAGGTGCTTCTGCAAAATTCTGGATCGGATTTTTTCTTTTGATTCCTATCACCTTATATTTAGGAACATTCTATATCTCAACTTCTTATTCGGCCTTTTTTAAAAGTTTTGATGCAAAAAGTACGATTATCCAGAGTGTTTTAGATGCACAGGCTTTCAGTAAGGCATGGAACGAAGGAGTTATTGAAGGAGCTTTTGTTACCCTTATTCCGTTTGTGTTTCTTGGATTAGGTTATTTGATTCATATGTTCTGGGAGAATAAAACGAGAGCCAACTATATCAAGCTTGGATTATTATTTATCGTAACATTTATTTTTGATTGCATTTTAGCCTACGAAATTGAATCAAAATTATATGAATTAAACAGAACCTTTAATTCTCCACCTTTTGATCTTAAGATTGCTTTTACCAAAATTCAGTTTTGGGGAATTATTTTTGCCGGATTTATTGTATACATTATCTGGGGGCTGGTTTTCGATTTTGTGATGAAAGAACATCGTGAAAAAGATAAGATTAAAAACGAACAGGAAATCAGACAGAAAAAAGTTGAATTCTTTCAGGAAAAGATTAATATTCTAAAAAAAGAAATTGAAGAAATCCTTGCCAGTATCGGAACAATAAAAGAAACCACCATTAAAACACGAGGAAGAATAGAAGAACTTCAGAATATTATCGACGGAGTCATTATTCCAACCAAAGATTACAAATTGTATGCTTCGGAATATGTACAGGGCTGGATCACTTTTATCGGTGAAAAAATAGCCGTTTCAAAAACGGAGAAACAAACGATGATTGATGACTGTATTGCCACCTACAATACCAATTTAGAAACCGTAGGTGCTAATTCCGATAATCAGAATTTAGTGTATTTATCATCTTTATAACTGAAAAATTATGAAAAAGATATTCTATTTATTATTCATTATTTCTTTGGCTTCTTGTTGCAAAGGCAAGAATGACGGAACAAATACAGAAAAGAAAGATTCTATTGTTGTTGACTCAAGCAACATCAATCTCAGTATTTTAATTGACCTTTCTGATAGAATTGATCCTAAAACAAATCCGAACCCAACAATGGAATATTACCTACGAGATGTGGAATACATTAAAGCCATTGAAAAAGGATTCATCAATCATATTAAATCCAAGAAAATCATCACATACGATGATCAGATGCAGGTTTTCTTCAATCCGGAACCTTCTGACCCTAAGATAAATGATTTCACAAAAGAGCTGAAAGTTTCTTTCAATAAAGACATTCCAAGAAGTTATTTTGATTCCGTAGATAAAAAATATGTTGAATTACCTTTAAACATTTATCAGTCTGCTATAAAAGACGGAAAATTTGTAGGCTCAGATATTTGGGAATTCTTTAAAAACAAGGTCAACGATTATTGTATAAAACAAGATAAAAGGAATATTCTGTTCATTCTGACAGACGGATATATGTATCATCAAAACACCAAGTTTGACGAAAACAAGGAAAACTCACACAAAACGTCTTATCTAACAACTAAACTTGTAAAAGCTAACAACCTAACTACCTCAAACTTCAAAGATGCCATTGAAAAAAACGGTTATGGATTTGTAAAAGCGAATGAAAATCTGAGTAATCTCGAAGTCATTGTTTTAGGAATCAATCCCGAAAAAGGAAACCCTTTTGAAGAAGCTGTTATTAAAGAGTATTGGGAAAACTGGTTTAAAGAAATGAAAATTACAAAGTATCAAATCAAATCTGCCGATCTTCCTTCCAATCTGGAGCCTATCATCTTAAAAGCGATTTCAGGAAAATAAAACAAACACAATATAATTAACTATCAAAAAAGCGAAGAAATTTATTCTCCGCTTTTTTATTTTCTTATCATTTCCGTATGCGGAATATCATCTTCCAGATATTTCTTCCCTGTATCTACAAATCCGAACCCACTGTAAAATCTTAAAAGATAATCCTGTGCAGATATTTTGATTTCAGAAGTATGAAAACGGTTTTCTATAGTTTCCACAGCATATTGTATCAATTGCTTCCCCATGCTTTTACCTCTCGCATGCTCTGTTGTCAGAACTCTGCCGATAGAAGTTTCCTCATATTTTATGCCTTTATCAAAAACACGGCAATAGGCTAAAACCTGCCCGCCCTCTTCAGCCCAGATGTGCACTGCCTTCTGATCATAATTATCCAGATCAGGATAAGGACAGTTCTGCTCAATAACGAAAACATCAATTCGTGCCTTCAGTACTGCATATAATTCCGGAACCGTAAACTCATCAAATGTTTTAATTTTCCAGATCATATTACTACTCATCGAAGCTTATATTATTATTCTTTAAAAAATCATTGGTCTTTTGGATAAAATCAAGAATGTTATCTCCTCCCTCCTTCTTTTCTGCTGAGGTAATATACAATTCGGGAAGATCTTCCCATGTTTTATGAAGCTCGGCTTTATAGTCTTCAACGTTTTTGATAACCGCATTCGGTTTCAGTTTATCTGCCTTTGTGAAGACAATGGAAAACGGTATTCCACTTTCACCACACCACTGGATGAACTCCAGATCAATTTTCTGCGGAGTATGTCTCACATCTACCAGAACAAAAAGGTTAACAAGATTTCTTCTGTTCAGAATATAATTGGTAATCAGCTTTTCGAAATCCTTTCGCTGAACTTTTGAAACCTTTGCATAGCCATATCCTGGTAAATCAGTAAGATACCAGTTTTCGTTCACTAAAAAATGATTGATCAGCTGGGTTTTTCCCGGGGTCTGTGATGTTTTAGCCAGATCTTTATGATTCATCATGGCATTGATCAGTGATGATTTTCCTACGTTCGATCTTCCGATAAAAGCATATTCGGGAATATTTGGTTCCGGGCATTCCTGCCATTTTCCGCTACTCTTTACAAACTCTGCTGTTTTGATAATCATTTTTTGAATGTATTTTAGAAAAATAAACCATTAAGAAAAGCTCTTAATGGTTACTTATATGTTTTAAACTTTATCTTTTATCCAGTTGTACAGGATTTCATTGAATTCATCCGGTTTTTCCATCATGGCTGCATGACCGCATTTATCAATCCAGAATAAATCGGAATTCGGAATAAACTTGTGCATATCTTCTGCCACTTCAGGAGGAGTCACATTATCCTGTTTACCCCAGATCAGACAGGTAGGCGTCACAATCTTCGGAAGATCGTGCAGCATGTTGTGTTTAATGGCACTTCTCGCCAGCATTACCGTCTTGATTCCTTTCATTCTGTCATTCACCACTGCAAAAACTTCATCTACAAGATCTTCTGTTGCTACCTTTGGATCATAGAAAACTTCTTCCGTTTTCTTTCTGATATATGAACGGTCATTCTTTCTTGGAAAGCTGTCTCCGAAAGTCCTTTCATACAATCCGGAACTTCCTGTAAGAACAAGATTCTTTACCAGATCCGGTCTTGCCAAAGTTAAAATAAGCCCTACATGACCGCCCATTGAGTTTCCTACAATAGAGACAGGTCCCTCAATATGACTTTCTATAAACTTGATTATATATTTTGCGATAGTGGTAAGGTTGGTATTGAGTACCGGCAGATCATAGATCGGCAGCTGAGGAACATATACTTTGAAGCCTCTATCCGAAAAAAAATCTACCATTTTATCGAAATTACTCAAACCACCCATTAACCCGTGCAACAGCACCAATGGATGTCCTTCTCCCGCTTCTACATAGGAATATTTCTTTTCTTTTTTTGTACTAAATATCATAAAACGCCTTAATAAAGCCCTGCAAAAATACAAATTAAACCTCAAAAAAATTTTGATTATCCTAATTTAAGATAAAAATAATATAATATTCTCCTTTTTAACTTTTTTTTTCAAAACCTCTTTATTATGGTCTAAATAAGACTTTTAGCAAGTATCTTCATATCAGTATTTTACATTATTGAAATTCAATCTTTAATAAAACTTATTAACATTGAGTCAAAAAGTGGGAAAAAGTGGGAAATTTTGGAAATTATTATATAAATTTGTCCCAAATGAAAAATTTCATTGGGACATATGAGTGTAAAATTGACGACAAAGGCCGCTTAAAAGTTCCTTCATCTTTAATCAAACAGATGGAAAACTTCGACGATAAGGCGTTTGTAGTCAAAAGATCTGTGTTCCAACCCTGCCTGGAAGTTTACCCTATGAATGCATGGGACAAACTGATGGGCAAAATTAATAAACTGAACAGATTCATAAAAAAGAATGCTGATTTCATACGAATGTTTACAGCAGGAGTAAAAACAGTAGAGTTGGATAATGCAGGAAGATTACAGATCTCTAAAGACCTTACGGTTTTCGCAAATCTTCAGAAAGACATTGTGATTACCAGTGCAGGAGAGCTCTTTGAGATTTGGGACAAAGATGCCTATGAGAAGGTAATTGCTACCAACGAAGCTGATTTTGCAAGCCTGGCTGAAGATGTAATGGGCTCTTTCGATGAAGAATAACTGGAGTAGGTTATTAATTGATTATATAGTAAATAAAAAACACAATTAAGCATGTATCATAACCCCGTTTTGTTGAAGCAGAGTGTTGATGATTTGGTGACGAATCCTGACGGAATATATGTGGACTGCACCTTTGGAGGCGGAGGCCACTCAAGAGAAATCCTGAGCAGACTTTCCGACAAGGGGAGATTGTTCAGTTTTGATCAGGACCTGGATGCCCTTAAAAATACAATTGATGACCCAAGGTTTACATTAGTTAATCAGAATTTCAGATTTCTGGAAAACTCATTGCTGATGTATGGAGTTTCACAGGTGGATGGTGTTTTGGCAGACTTAGGCGTGTCTTCCCACCAGTTTGATGAAGCAGACAGAGGATTCTCAACAAGAAGCAATGCTCCTTTGGATATGAGAATGAATGTAATGCAGAATCTGGATGCCAAAAGAGTGATTAATGAATATGAAGAAAGTGAACTTGCAGATCTTTTCTATCACTATGGAGAATTAAGAGAAGCAAGAAAGCTGGCGAGAGAAATTGTTCATCACAGAAAAACAAAAAGTATAGACACTACGGAAGATCTGAAAAAATTGTTCAGCTATATTCCGCCTCACAAGGTGAATAAATTCTATGCTCAGCTTTTTCAGGCGATAAGAATTGAAGTCAACCAGGAACTTGAAGTATTGAAAGAAATGCTGGTTCAGGCTTTTAATGTATTGAAACCGGAAGGAAGATTAGTGGTTATTTCTTATCACTCCTTAGAAGACCGTTTGGTAAAAAGATTCCTGAAAAACGGAATGTTTGAAGGAGAACCGGAAAGAGATATCTACGGAAATTATAAAAAGGCATTTGAATTGATAAAGAGTAAAGCAATCATTCCTGATGACCGGGAAATTGAAGAAAACTCAAGAGCAAGAAGTGCCAAGATGAGAACAGGAATAAAAGTATAAATGATAACAGATAATTGATAAATGATTTTAAAATATCGATCATCATTTATCATTAATCAATTATAAACAAAACTTTGGCAAAAAGAACAACAAATCGCCCCCAGAAAAGACTCACTTTTATAGACATTATAAAAGGAAACTTTCTGAATCGTGATGAGATCAAAATACATTATAAGTATTTTCTCTTGTTGTTTGTTCTGATGATGGCCATGATTTATACCAACCATCTCGTCAATAAAAAAATAAAAATTGTAAACGCCTTAAAGGAGGAAACAGAAGAATATAAATCACGAAACGCTTACGCCCAGAGTAAGCTGATCAAAGTAAAAATGGAATCAGAGCTGGGGAAAGAGGTTGCCCGGGATTCACTAATGACCCTGGAAAACCATCCTCACAAATTGCTAATAAAACTGGACAGTACAGATGCAAAAGCAAAATGAATACGACAATAAACGTAAGAAAACCTTACGATGGGGCTACCTCTTTGCAGTGGTAGCTTTGTGCGTGTTTGTCATGTTCCTGGCAAGAATTGTAGTCCTTCAGAATACCAATGTTCAGGAAATAAAGGATGATTACATTAATAAAAACTATCGTGAAGCCACTTTAAAAGCTGCCCGCGGTAACCTTTTTGCGTCCGACGGCTCAATTCTCGCTACCACTGTAATGCGATATGACATCTATCTTGACTTCAAAACAATGAAAGATACGGTGTATTCCAACAACATCGGAGCACTTACTGATTCTCTGAGCAAAATGTTCGGAAAATCAAGAGGAGAATTCAGACAGAAGTTTGACGAGCAGAAGAAAAAGAAAAACCAGTATTATACTTTAGTAAAAGGTCTTGATTTCGATCAGTACGACAGAATCCGAAAGTTCCCGATCTTCAAAAAAGGGAAAAATAAAGGAGGATTTATCGTTGACCGAAACTATAAAAGAGAATTGGCTACTTCGGAAATCGGTGCCGGAACTATCGGTATGGATAACGGCGAGCTTAAATCCGGGCTGGAAGGTGCATTCTCAAAATATTTAACCGGAACAGACGGAAAAAGACTGGAGCAAAGAATAAATTCTTCCCAATGGAAGCCTATCGACTTCTGGAAGGTGCAGGAACCGGTAGACGGAGAAGATGTGTATACCACTTTAGACCTTAGAATTCAGGATATTGCGCACTCCGCTCTTGAGAAACAGCTGATTAATTTTGAGGCAAAACACGGGACCGTAATTGTCATGGAAGTTGAAACCGGAAAAGTACGTGCTCTTGTCAATTTAAGAAGAACAGAATCAGGAGATTACGAAGACTCTTACAACTATGCGCTGAAAGATAATATCGAACCTGGATCTACTTTTAAAACCATTTCGCTTTTAGCAGCAATGGACGACGGATTCATTGATGAAAACACAACGGTAAACGTAGGAAACGGAGTCTGGGTATATGCAAAACAGAGAATCTCTGACGGCCACGGAGGAGGAACATATGATATCAGTGATGTATTGGCAAAGTCCAGTAACGTAGGAACTTCAAAGCTGATTACAAAGTATTATGCAGAAAAGCCTCAGATTTTCCTTGACCACCTGAAACGTTGGAAATTATTCGATAAAATGGATATAGAACTTCCGGGAATCACAAAACCGAAGATCGTAACTCCACAAAATAAAAGATGGAATGCAGCAACGCTGGCTTCCATTTCTTACGGGTACTCTTCCAACATTAACCTGCTGCAGCTGACAACTTTCTACAACGGAGTTGCCAATGGAGGTAAAATGCTTAAGCCCTTATTCATTGATAAAATCATGAAAGACGGAAAAGTAATGTACAGCGCAAAACCTGAAGTAATGGTAAACAAAATGGCTTCTGAAAAAGCGATTAAAATGATGACCAGCGCTTTAACCAAAGCTGTAGAAAAAGGAACAGGACGAAGTATTTTTACTCCTAACCTGAAAATGGCAGGAAAAACAGGTACTGCAAGATTTGAATACTGGCTGCCTGGCCCAATGAAATACCGTGCATCATTTGCAGGATTCTATCCGGCTGATGCCCCAAAATATACGTGCTATGTAATGATCAGTGAGCCTAATACCGCAAAAGGATTTTATGGAGGTTCCGTTTCAGCACCGGTGTTTAAAGAAATTGCAGGAAAAACATTCCTGAAAACACCTCAGAATATTGAAAAAGAAATGCTGGTAGACAAAAAGGTAAACCTGAGCAAAATGGTAGAACCTAATGTTAAAGTAGCCGTCAATGATAAGCAAATGCCTAATGTAGTAGGATTAATCGGGAAAAACGTAATCCCGCAGCTGGAAAACTTAGGTTACCGTGTCGATTATAAAGGAGTAGGAAGAATTAAAGAACAATTCCCTCTGGAAGGCACAACAATCAGTAAAAACCAGAGAATTTATTTGTCTCTGCAAAATTAAAACCAAGGTTCCGGAAGGACCATTTAAACCAGAATAAGGCAAAGCCTTATTGATAAAGATGATTATAACAGAATTAGTAAACAGAATCCCAGTAATGGAAATCCACGGAGACAACAACCGTGAGGTTACTGAATTGGTGATCGACAGCAGAAAGGTTACAGAAAACGCTCTTTACATTGCGATGAGAGGAACGGTGGTGGATGGTCACTCATTCATTGCATCTGCTATTGAAAAAGGAGCTGCAGCAATCGTTTGCGAAGAATTTCCCGAAACTTTGGTTGAAAATGTAACGTATATTCAGGTAAAAGATTCATCTAAAACCTTAGGCCACCTTGCTTCTAATTTCTATGGAAACCCTTCTCAGAAGTTAAAACTGATAGGAGTTACAGGAACTAACGGAAAAACATCCGTTTCCACACTTCTTTTTGATGTTTTCAAAAACCTTGGATATCCGGCTGCTTTACTTTCTACTGTTGAAATCAGAATTGGTGAAGAGGTTATTCCGGCTACCCACACCACTCCGGATGTTATTACCATCAACAGAATTTTGGCTGAAGCGGTAGAAAAAGGATGTGAATTTGCCTTCATGGAAGTAAGCTCCCACGGAATTGCCCAAAACAGAATTGAAGGATTACACTTCAAAATAGCAGGCTTTACCAACCTTACTCATGATCATTTAGATTATCATAAAACGTTCGAAGAATATTTAAAGACGAAGAAAAGATTCTTCGATCAATTAGAAGATACCGCCATCGCTATCACCAATGTAGATGATAAAAATGGTAACGTCATGCTTCAGAACACCAAGGCTAAAAAGAAGTCTTATGCTTTGAAAACCATGGCAGACTATCACGGGAAATTATTGGAAGTGGATTTCAACGGAATGCTGTTGAATTTCAACGGAAAAGAATTCTGGACGACCCTTACCGGGAAATTCAATGTATATAATTTACTGCTTGTCTTCGGAATTGCTGCTGAACTCGGCTTTCAGCAGGATGAAATTCTTCAGGCTATCAGCCAGTTAAAAAGAGTTTCCGGAAGATTTGAAACCTTCAAATCTGATGGCGGAATATTCTTTATCGTAGACTATGCACACACTCCGGATGCTTTGGAAAACATCCTGGACAGCATTAACGATATCAGAACCAAAAACGAAAGATTAATTACTGTATTCGGTTGTGGAGGAGACAGAGATCACTCCAAAAGACCTGAAATGGGAAATATTGCCACTAAAAAATCAACCCTGGCAATCATCACTTCAGACAATCCGAGAACAGAAGATCCTGCACAGATCATCAAAGAAATTGAAGCAGGTGTTGAACCTCAGAATTTCAGCAAATACACTTCAATTCCGGACAGAAAAGAAGCCATAAAAATGGCCATCAAGTTTGCAGAACCCAAAGATATTGTTTTAGTTGCCGGCAAAGGCCACGAAACCTATCAGGAGATCAATGGTGTGAAACATCATTTTGATGACAAAGAAGTAATTAATGAGCTTTGGAAATTAATGAGCAAATAAATTACAAGTGATAACTGAAAGAATAATTGCTCAATCATTCATCAATTATCAATGATCATTTATTAACAATTGAAACTATGCTATACTATCTATACGAATATCTAACCAACCATGGAATTCACGTTCCGGGATTAGGAATGTTGAAATACATTTCTTTTCGTGCCGGAATGGCTGTATTATTCTCATTGATTATTGCTCTTGTCTACGGAAAAAGAGTCATCAATTACCTGAGAACAAAACAAATGGGAGAATTGGTACGAGATCTGGGATTGGACGGGCAGAAACAAAAAGAGGGAACTCCTACCATGGGAGGCCTTATTATTATTCTGGCAACCATCATTCCGGTATTGCTGTTTACAAGAATTACCAATGTGTACATTGTTCTGCTGCTCGTTTCTATGTTCTGGATGGGTGCTATTGGTTTCCTGGACGATTACTTAAAGAAAATTAAAAAAAACAAAGACGGTTTAAGTGGTAAATTTAAAATTGTAGGACAGGTTGGTTTAGGGCTAATTGTCGGAATTACAATGTATTTCCACCCTGACATTACCGTTAAAAGAAAATATGCAGATGCCAAGGTGGTGAACCGAAATAATGTAGAGCAAAACTTTATGCCTACAGAAAAAATCACCGTTTCCACCGTTCCTTTTGCCAAAAATAATGAGTTCGACTATAGTGGAATTTTGTTTTGGATGAATGATAAAGATGCCCATGAGTGGGCATGGATTGTCTTTATTCCTATCGTGATCTTCATTGTAACTGCCGTTTCAAACGGAGCTAATATCACCGATGGAATTGACGGTCTCGCAGCAGGAACAAGTGCCATTATATTACTTACACTGGCTCTTTTCGCTTACCTTTCAGGGAACATCATCTTTGCAGACTACCTCAATATCATGTTCCTTCCCAACATGGGGGAAACCACCATTTTCGCCGTGGCAATGGTAGGTGCCGTGATCGGATTCTTCTGGTACAACACCTATCCCGCGCAGGTTTTCATGGGAGATACCGGAAGTCTGATGCTGGGAGGCGTGATAGCCGTTTTGGCCATTATTTTAAGAAAAGAACTGCTGATTCCTGTATTGTGCGGAATCTTCTTAATTGAAAACCTGTCCGTAATGCTTCAGGTAGTTGTTTTCAAATACAGAAAAAGAAAATTCGGGCTGGAATATGCTCAAAACAACAGACTATTCAAAATGTCACCACTACACCATCATTATCAGAAAGAAGGTTTCCACGAGAGCAAAATCGTAAACCGAATGATCATCATTGGAGTAATATTGGCGATTGTATGTCTGATCACACTAAAAATGAGATAAAAATTAAAAGCTGTAAGCAATAAGCATAAAGCTTAAAGCCTATAGCATAAAGCTTTTATAATATGAAAATAGTTGTTTTAGGAGGTGGAGAAAGCGGATGCGGAGCTGCTTATCTGGCTAAGAAAAAAGGTCTGGAAGTATTTCTTTCAGATAAAGGAGCCATTAAGGATAACTATAAGCAGTTTCTTACGGATAATGAAATTGAATTTGAAGAAGGAAACCACGATGAAGAAAGAATTTTAAATGCCGACTGGATCGTAAAAAGCCCGGGAATTCCGAAAAAGGCAGACATCATTCATAAAATTCATGAAAAAGGAATCAGACTTTCCTCTGAAATTGAATTTGCTTCTGAATTTACAGATGCAAAGATCATTGCCATTACCGGAAGCAACGGAAAAACAACCACCACGTCCCTGATCTATTATATCCTGAAAAATGACGGATTGAATGTAGGTTTGGGAGGAAATATAGGATACAGCTTTGCCAGGCAGGTTGCAGATGAAAATCATGAATATTATGTACTGGAAGTAAGCTCTTTCCAGCTGGATGATATTCAGAATTTCAGACCATATATTTCTTTATTGCTGAATCTTTCTCAGGATCACCTGGATCAGTACAACTACAACTATGAAGAATATGCTCTGGCCAAATTCAGAATCACGGAAAATCAGGAGAATGATAACTTCTTCATCTATAACAAAGATGACGAAATGAGTAAAAATCTTCTTGAAAAGCTTGAAATAAAGGCTAAAATGATTCCTTTCTCTATCAAAGAGAAGCTGACGGAAGGAGGATTCATTAATAATGATGAAATTGTAGTAAAAATGAAAGACGAATTCTCAATGAAAGTTGAAGAATTGTCTCTGCTGGGAAATCACAATGTGGCCAACAGCTTAGCTGCATCCATTGCCGGTAAGATCTTAAAAATCAACAATGAAAGTATCAGACATTCATTGATGACATTCCAGGCCGTAGAGCATAGATTAGAGTTCGTTACTGAAATTGATAACGTAAAATACATCAATGACAGTAAAGCAACCAATGTGAATGCTACTTACTACGCCTTAGAAAGTATGAAAACGCCAACTGTTTGGATTGTTGGTGGCTTAGATAAAGGAAACGACTATACCGAAATTGAAGATTTAGTCAAAAGAAAAGTAAAGGCAATTGTTTGCCTTGGAGTAGATAACAAGAAGATCATCGATTTCTTTAAAGATAAGAAAGAGTTTATTTATGATACTTCAAGCATGGAAGAAGCCGTGAAAATTTCAAAATCACTGGCTAAAAAAGGCGATACGGTCTTATTATCTCCATGCTGCGCAAGCTTTGACTTGTTCAAAAGCTATGAAGACAGAGGACGCCAGTTTAAAGAGCAGGTATTAAAGTAAAAATGTAAAATGTCAGATGTAAAAAGTACATTTTACTTTGTACATCATACATCAATACAAAATTATGGACGAACAGAACACAGAAAGCAGATTTGAATTTCTAAAGGGCGATAAAGTACTTTGGATGGTCATCCTTGTGATCTCCATTTTCTCTATCTTCCCCGTATACTCTGCAAGTTCAAATCTTGAATACATTGTCAATAACGGGACCACAACAGGCCACGTTATCAAACACATGTTCTTTGTAGTCCTGGGGCTAGCCATTATGAGACTGGTAGGAACTATAAAATACGAATACATCGGAAAGCTCAGCAGTATTCTGCTCGGCCTGATGATTATTCTGCTGATCGTTACCATGTTTACCGGACAGACCATTGACGGAGCCAGTGCTTCCAGATGGCTGAAAATCCCGGGAACACCGATCTCTTTCCAGCCTTCATCATTTGCGTTTTTAATGCTGATCATCTACCTGTGCAGATATTTAACCAAGAAGATCACCAGAGAAAGGCTTCCGATAGAGAATATCATGTATATTTTCGGGCCTATTCTGCTTGTCTTTGTACTGGTAGCCAAAGATAACGGTTCAACGGCATTAATGATTCTGATGGTATCCGTAATCGTTCTCGTTATAGGACAGCTTCACTGGAAATACATTGCAGGATTTATCTCTGCGTCATTTGTTGCCATTGTGTTATTTTTATTAATTGCCCTTAATACGAACATGATTGGCGGAAACCGTGTACATACATGGATGAGCCGGATCGAAACATTTACCTCAAGCAAAGCAAAATCAGCTGATGTAGATGATGAAAGCGTAAAAGCGAAAAATTATCAGGTAATGCAGGCCAAGGCAGCCATTGTTCACGGAGGAATTACCGGAATGGGACCAGGAAAAAGTGCCTTAAAACAAATGCTTCCGCAATCGGCCTCCGACTTTATTTTCGCGGTCATCGTAGAAGAGTATGGAGTTATAGGAGCGGCTTTCCTGATCTGTTTATACCTGATCATGATGATAAGGATTGTAATGATTGCCAGTAAAATGCCAGCCTTCTTCGGATCGTTGCTTGTGCTCAGTCTCGGGGTAATGATCTTTATCCAGCTTTCGGTAAATATAGCCGTTGCTGTAAACCTGATCCCGGTAACAGGGCAGCCGCTGCCTTTGATCAGTTACGGAGGAACCTCAATGCTGGTAACCTATTTACAGTTAGGCATTATTTTAAATATAAGCTCAAGGATTCAGATTTATGATGAAGAAGGAATGGGTAAAAAACAAAGTATAGCAGAAATAAACGATATCGCTTAAAATGGACAAAAAATTAAAAATACTATTATCCGGCGGAGGAACAGGAGGACATATCTTCCCGGCCATCGCTATTGCAGATGAGATCAGAAAAAGATTTCCTGATGCAGAATTTTTGTTCATTGGCGCCAACGGCAAAATGGAAATGGAAAAAGTTCCACAGGCAGGCTATAAAATTGAAGGAATTGATATCGCAGGAATCGACAGAGGAAATTTGTTGTCTAACCTGGGACTTCCTTTTAAGATTCTGAAAAGTTTATCAAAATCTAAAAGGATTATCAAAAACTTCACTCCCGACTTTGCTGTAGGAACAGGAGGATTTGCCAGCGGACCCGCTCTTTATGAAGCAAGCAAAATGGGAATTCCGATTTTCATCCAGGAACAGAATGCCCATGCAGGAGTAACCAATAAAATTTTAAGCAAGAAAGCTAAAGCCGTTTTCACCGCTTATCCAAAAGTAGAAGGCTTCCCGGCAGAGAAAATAAAATTCCTGGGAAATCCGATCCGTGAAAACATTGTTTCAGGAATGCAGGAAACATCTCATACAAAAGAAAAAATGGGATTGGATAAAGATAAACTTACGATTCTTTCTGTAGGAGGTTCTTTAGGCTCCAGAACTCTGAATAATGCATGGAAGTCTCATTTAAAACAAATTGTAGATAAAGATTATCAGCTGATCTGGCAGACAGGAAAGCTTGATTATAAAGATATTTTAGCAGAAACAAAAGATACAGACACCAGAAATATTCAGATCCTTGAATTCATTAAAGATATGGAACTGGCTTATTCTGCAGCGGATATCATCGTTTCAAGAGCCGGAGCCATTGCCATTTCTGAGCTGGCTGTAGCACAGAAACCGGTCCTTTTGGTTCCCTTCCCTTTTGCAGCGGAAGATCACCAGACTAAAAATGCCATGAATCTGGTTGAAAAAAATGCAGCCAGAATGGTAAAAGACTCTGAAATGCAGGAAAAATTCTGGAATACATTATCAGAGATCTGCGAGAATGAAAATGTAAGAAAAGAAATGTCCGACAATCTGAAATATTTTGCTAAGCCAAATGCTGCAAAAGAGATTGTAAACGAGATTTTTAAAGTAATAAAATAATCAGGAAAAGCTTCGACAAGCTCAGCCTGACATAAATACAATAAAACAGTTAGTATTAGATCTGTCACCCTGAGCTTGTCGAAGGGTCAGTAAGCAAACACAAATGAATGAAAATATATTATGTATACATTGTAAAATGTTCTGATAATTCTTATTATACAGGCTTTACCAACGATTTGGAAAGAAGAATTAATGAACATAATGACGGATTTAATCCTGAAAGTTACACGTATACAAGAAAACCTGTAGAACTTGTTTTCTATCATGAATTTAATGATGCTACTCAAGCTATAAGCTTTGAAAAACAAATTAAAGGTTGGAGTAGAAAAAAGAAGGAAGCAATAATAAATGATAACTGGGACTTATTACCAATGTTATCAAAAAATAGGATGAAAGATTAGAAGGCCTCGACAAGCTCAGCCTGACACCGTTAAAATATAATTTATTAAGGGTCATGAATGTTAGCTGATGAAAGCTTTATAATAAAAATAAAACTCTGAACTGGTTCAGAAGTTATTAAAGATTAAATATAAAATGAACATTTTACAAACATATCAGACTTTTTACTTCGTTGGAATCGGAGGTATTGGAATGAGTGCGTTAGCACGCTATTTCAATGCATCCGGAAAAAAAGTATTGGGTTATGACAAAACCAATACAAAACTGACTCAGAATCTGATGAATGAAGGGATTGATATTGTTTTTGAAGACCTTGTTGATGAAAGGATCACTTCCCTTAAAAAAGAAGATACATTAGTTATTTATACGCCAGCCATTAAAAGACTGGGAATCCTTGATTTCTTCAACCAAAATCAGTTTGAAGTGTTGAAACGTGCTAAAGTTTTAGGATTAATCACAGAAAATACAGATTGTATAGCTGTTGCAGGAACTCATGGAAAGACTACCACGTCTACCCTTGTGGCTCACTTATGCAAAGAAGCAGATCTTCCATTTTCATGTTTTTTGGGAGGAATTTCTGAAAACTTTAAATCCAACTTCCTGTACAACGGTTCCAAATATTCCGTGGTAGAGGCAGACGAATATGACAGAAGCTTCCTGAACCTGTCTCCAGACTGGGCAGTAGTAACTTCTACAGATGCTGATCACCTGGACATTTATGGAGATATAAATCATATTGAAGAAGGATTCAGACAATTCGCAGCGTTAGTTCCTCAAGACAAACAACTTTTTGTAAGAAAAGGTCTGGAAATTGGCAGAGGGCATCAGACTTATGCGGTAAATGAGCCTGCAGATTATTATTCAGACAACCTTCGTATGGATCATGATAAAATTTATTTTGATTTCCATACCCCAACCGAAACAGTTAAAGATTTTGTCTGGGAAATTCCGGGGATCCATAATGTGGAAAATGCCACTGTAGCACTGGCTATTCTGCATAATTTAGGCGCAGATTTTGATACGCTGAAAAAAGCAATTGCCAATTTTAAAGGAATTAAAAGAAGATATACCAAACATATTTATCAAAACGGTAAAATTTACATTGATGATTATGCTCACCACCCTACAGAAATCAATGCTGTAATGAGTTCAATCAGAACATTTTATCCTGATAAAAAGCTGTTGGTAGCCTTCCAGCCTCACCTTTTCAGCAGAACAAGAGATTTTGCAGACGGATTTGCAGAAAGTTTAAGCAAAGCAGATGAGTTGATCCTTCTTGACATTTACCCTGCAAGAGAGCTTCAGGAAAATTTTGAAGGAATTACTTCAAGCTGGCTGTTGGATAAGGTAACATTAGATAAAAAAGAAGTATCCACATTATCCGATGCTTTTGAAAAAATAAAAGAAAAAGATTTTGATATCCTTCTTACGGTAGGTGCAGGAAATATAGACACCCTGTATGATCCTATTTGTGAATGGATAGAAAAGGTTTGATTAAACGCTGCGTTCGCGAATAAAAGTATAAAATCGTTCGCAAAGGCGTTTCACTCAGCAAATGAGAAAACAAATTATATTATTAAAACAAATTATAAAAATATAGCCGTAGCTGAGTGAAACGCCCTCGCGAACGGAAAAAATAAAAAGATTGCTTTGCGATCATAGCGTTAAAAATAAAAACACAAAATGTATGATTGAAAATAAAATTTCAGAAATTGTTTTCGATGCTGGAATGAAAATACATCGTACGCTTGGAATTGGGCTTTATGAAAATGTATATGAAGAATGTTTAGTTTATGAACTAAAAAATAGAGGATTGAATGTAGAAAGTCAAAAAAATATCGACATTGAATATGAAGAATTAAAAATTTCTAAAGCGTTCAGAGTAGATTTATTAGTTGAAAACAAAGTAATAATTGAAATAAAGGCAATTCAGGAGATTAATGATTATCATTTTTTCCAGCTTTTAAATTATTTAAGAATAACAGATATAAAACTTGGAATGATTTTGAACTTCCATTCAATATTATTCAAAAATGGAGTAAAACGAGTTGTAAATAAATTATAAAGAAAATAAAACTGCTTTACATCCTTTGTGATTAAAGAAAAATATGAAAAATAAATACAGAATATTAAAAATTGTTGTCACGGTAATCATCCTTGGATTGTTACTGAGTTTCTCATTGAAGAGATTCAGCCACCAACAGATTACAGACAATAAGATTTCTGTAAAAATGAGTGAGAAAACTCCGGTCTATTTCGTGGATGAAAAAGACATCAGGGAACTAGTAAAAAAAGAAAATCCATCAGGAAAAGTAGGAGACCTTAATATCCCTTCTTTAGAAAAAAGAATAAATTCTCTTCCGGCGGTAGACAGTGCCAACGTCTACTTGAACCTGAATGGAAAGCTGAATCTGGATATCAAACAGAGAGTACCTGTTTTCAGATTAAATAAAGACGGAAAAGACTTTTATGTGGATGAAAAAGGAATTGAATTCCCTATTTCAAGAACCTACTCACATCCATGTATGCTGGTAACCGGAAACGTAAAGCCTGATGAATATGAGAAGCTGGCAGAACTGGTAGAAAAAATTGATAAAGATGATTTCAGTAAGAAATACTTTATCGGAATCTCTAAAAATAAAGACAGTTATAATCTTCTGACAAGCGAAGGAAACTACAGAGTTGAGATCGGAGATCTTGATAATATTGATTTTAAAGTAAAAGGATTTAAAACGTTTGTGGAAAAATACCTGGTGTATCAGGACCCTCAGAAATACAGTATGGTTTCTGTGAAATATCAGAATCAGATTGTCACTACTTTAAACCCTTATTTTAAAGAAAACGACAGTATTTTAAAGGCAGGAAAGATGGAATTGGCAAAAGTTCCTTCCCCAACAACCGCTAAAAAGACGGAGACGAAACCCAAAACAGCAGAGGTAAAAAAGACCAGCTCCACCTCGGTAAAGCCGAAAGAGAGCACAAAACCGAAAGGACAAACAAAAGAAACAAAAAAAGCAGAGAAAAAGCCACCCGTCAAGGCCCAGTCCAAGCCTAAGGCAAAAGTTAAAATAGAATAAGTTATACACAAATAGGAAACTATCCTTATAGATAAAAAAGTAGAAAAAATCAAATCGATATAAAATGGAAAATCAAGAGTATTCAGTAGGTCTGGACATCGGGACAACGAAGATAGTCGCGATTGTCGGAAGAAGGAATGCACACGGGAAAATAGAAGTTCTCGGTGTAGGAAAAGCTAAAAGTCTTGGTGTTCATAAAGGTATTGTGAATAACATTTCACAAACTATTAATTCAATCAAGGCTGCAGTATCCGAAGCACAATCCAGTGCCGGAGTTCCTATCCGCAAAGTAACAGTAGGTATTGCAGGAAAACACATCCGTTCTCTGCAGCACTCCGATTATATTATGCGTGAACATCCTGATAAATTTATTACAGACGACGACATCGAAGCATTAAAAGATCAGGTAAAAAAGCTGGTTATGCTTCCCGGAGAAGAAATTATCCACGTACTTCCTCAAGAATATAAAGTAGATTCCGAGGGTGAAATTCAGGAACCTGTCGGAATGCATGGAAAACGTTTAGAAGCCAACTTCCACGTTGTAGTAGGGCAAATGGGCAGTATCAGAAATATTGCAAGATGCGTTCGTGAAGCCGGATTAGAAATGGAAGCCCTTACTTTAGAGCCATTGGCATCTTCAGAAGCTGTACTTACAAAAGAAGAAAAAGAAGCCGGTGTGGCAATTGTTGACATTGGTGGTGGTACAACAGATATTGCAATCTTTAAAGATAATATCATCCGTCATACCTGTGTGATTCCATACGGAGGCGGAATTATTACCGAAGATATCAAAGAAGGCTGTTCCATTATAGAGAAACACGCAGAACAACTGAAAGTAAAGTTTGGTTCGGCTGTTCCCGAATTAGAAAAAGACAGTACTTTTGTAACCATTCCCGGACTTCACGGAAGACCGGACAAAGAGATTTCTTTAAAAACTTTAGCGCAGATTATTAACGCGAGAGTAGAAGAAGTTTTGGAAATGGTGAATACAGAACTGAAAGCTTACGGTGCTTTTGAACAAAAGAAAAAACTGATTGCCGGAATCGTTCTTACTGGAGGGGGTTCAAATCTGAAACACCTTCGTCAGCTGGCCAATTATACGACAGGTTTTGACAGCAGAATCGGTTTTGCGAATGAATATATCGCCAACGACAAAAATCAGTACCTGAAAGGTCCTGAATTTGCTACTTCTATCGGATTACTGATGGAGAGTTTAAAGATCAGAGACAAAAAGCAGAATGCTGATGAAGAGAGAGAGATTGTTACTGAGCAGCTCAAGCAGGAAACGCCTTCAGCACAGCCGGAAACGGTTCAGGCTATTCAACAGGCAGTACCCGTTCAGGAGCAGCAGTCTTTTGAAAATGAGAGACAGGAGAACAGAAAGGCGAAACTGACCTTCGGACAGTCGCTTATGGAAAAAGTAAAAAAATTCTTTGAAGAAGTAGAATAAATATAAATGATACAAGATTAATGGTCAATGATAGCTGGAAATAATTTAATATTTATTAATTTAATAACGAATATCATTCATCAATTATCATCTATCACTTATCAATTATTAAAAGTATAGTTATGGAAAATATAGGTACACAAGGATTTTCATTTGATTTGCCAAAAGGAAATTCATCCATTATAAAAGTAATCGGTGTAGGGGGCGGTGGAAACAACGCTTTGAAGCACATGTACGAGAAAGGAATTCACGGAGTTGATTTCGTGATCTGTAATACGGATGCTCAGACTTTAGATAATAACCCGGTAGCCAATAAAGTTCAGCTGGGAACTTCTATCACAGAAGGTCTTGGAGCTGGTGCCGATCCTGAAGTTGGAGAAAAATCCGCGATTGAAAGTATTGAGGATATCAAGGCTGCTATGGGACAAAACACCAAAATGGTGTTCATCACCGCCGGAATGGGTGGTGGTACAGGTACCGGAGCCGCTCCCGTCATTGCTAAAGTGGCAAAAGACATGGGAATTCTTACCGTAGGTATTGTTACCGTTCCTTTCAGTTTTGAAGGGAAAAGAAGACTGGAACAGGCAGAAAACGGTCTTGATAAATTAAGAAATAATGTTGACTCGCTTATTGTGATCAACAATGATAAACTAAGACAGCAATTCGGAAACCTTGGATTCAAACAGGGATTCTCAAAGGCCGATGAAGTGTTAACCAATGCCGCGAAAGGTATGGCAGAAGTTATTACCGGTTACTTTGATGTAAACATTGACTTTAGAGATGCTAAATCTGTACTTCAGAATTCTGGTACAGCATTGATGTCTACAGGAACAGCTTCAGGTGAAAATAAAGCCGAAGAAGCTGTAAGAAAAGCCCTTGATTCTCCGTTATTGAATGACAATAAGATTACAGGAGCTAAGAACGTTCTGTTATTGATCAGAAGTGGTGCTGAAGAAGTTACCATGGATGAAATCGGTATCATCATGGACCACATCCAGAAAGAAGCAGGAAATACTGCAGATATCATTTTCGGGGTGGGAGCAGATGAAGAATTAGGAGATGCAGTAAGCGTTCTTGTAATCGCAACGGGGTTCTCTAACGATAATAAAAAGTTTGCAGGGCCTACAGAAAAAATCAGAATTAGTCTTAACGACAGTTTTGAGACTCCTAAAAATTCTCCTTTCAAAACAAGAGAAGAAAGAGAATCAGCTCCTGGAGCAGCCCATGATTTTGGTGGAAAAAATCTTTTCAGACTGGATGACGAAGAGCATGACACTCCGTTCAATGTGACGTCTGCTGAAAAAAAAATGATTATTGAAGAAGAGCAGCCCAGAACTGAAATAAAATTCTTTGATAAAGAGGAAGATACGGTAAACACCCCGGAACAAAACTGGAGAAATGATGAAGAAGAGGAATACAGCTTATTATCTATTGATGAAGAAAATGAAGATCCTAATGATCTTGAAATCCAGTCTTTCTCATTTGATTTTGAAAACAAAAAAGAGGAACCACAATCCGGAACTCCATTCAACAACTCATTTTCAAATGAAAAACCTGTTGAATTCAGTTTCTTCGTAAACGAGCCTATCAGAAACGAACCAAATACGGATTTTGGACAGCCAAAAGCAGAATTTAATACACCTGCAAATGCTGCGATAGCTGAACCCACTCAAAAGATTGAAACTTTCTACCAGAAACAGGAAGAACCAAAATTTGAAGTAAGATCAACTTTTGAAAACAAAACTGAAATTGAAACTCCAAAAACTGAAGAATCAGAATTCACGTTCGTGAACAAAACGGCAGATCAGGACAGAGTGATTGAAAGAAGAAATAAATTAAAAGAATTCAACTCCCGCTACCAAAATTTTGACAGCACAAGTGAATTCGAATCTATTCCTGCTTTTAAAAGAAAAAATATTTCTATCGACGGAAACAATGCATCAGACCAGAACATCAACACTTACCTGTCTGATAACAATGGATCTATGCAGATCAGAGAAAACAGATTTTTAAATAAAGACGTTGATTAAATGCTATAAGCAGTATGCAGTAAGCCATAGGCTATCCCAGCCGGATCAAAAAGCTTACTGCTTATTGCCTAAAGCCTAAAGCATATAAACATGAGTTTAGAAAATACAATAAACGAAGCTATAAAAACAGCAATGAGAGCCAAAGACAAAGTGGCTTTGGATTCTCTGCGTGCTGTGAAATCCCAGATATTACTGCTTAAAACTGAAGCTATCGGAGCCGAAGTAACCGCAGAACAGGAAATTGCTATTCTTCAGAGAATGGTAAAACAACGTAAAGATTCTTACGATCAATTTACTGCACAGGGAAGAAATGACCTTGCAGAAGTAGAAGATGCTCAAATGAAAGTTATTGAGCAGTTTTTACCCAAACAGCTTACGGCTGAAGAATTAGAAACAGAAATTAAAAATATTATTTCTGAAACCGGAGCTGAATCTGCTAAAGATTTAGGGAAGGTAATGGGAGTGGCATCAAAAGCATTAGCCGGAAAATCAGACGGAAAAAGTATTTCCGAGATGGCTAAAAAGCTCCTTTCATAATGTGATTCGGGTTTCGGGATTTTGAGTTGATCTTAATTTCGCAAACACATATCTCATTCCATAACTAAGGATATACAACCTTTGCATATCGATTTGATTAAAGAATCCCGGAGCTCTTCAGTTCCGGGATTCATTTCTTTGGATATTAAAGTTTGTTAATCAGTTTTGATTCTAAACTGAAAAAAGAATTAAGCTACTACCATATTTCAGAAAGTATTTAAGTTATTAATTGCTCGAGGGAAAGCAATAAATGTTTTTTCATGATCGTTTGTTTTTCAGAATCATTTCAAATTTAATAATAATATTTTAATATTCCTAGTATTATTTCATTATTTATAGCATATTATTACAGTATTAATATTTGGTTAATTTTATATGACTAATCAATTGATAGTTTTTATATATTGAACAAACGCAAAGAATTGCTTAACTTTGTAGAGATAAAAAACAAAATATATGTATCCAACAGATTTAGTAATGCCCATGAAGGCAGAGCTTACAGATAAAGGTTTCCAGGATTTAACAACTCCGGCTCAGGTAGAAGATGCATTGAAGCAGTCCGGAACTACATTATTGGTAATCAACTCCGTATGTGGTTGTGCTGCAGGTGCTGCAAGACCGGGAGTAGTTTACTCTTTGACTGGAGACAAAAAACCAGATCATTTAACAACTGTATTTGCAGGATTTGATACTGAAGCAGTAGTAGAGGCAAGAAAACACCTTGCTCCATTCCCTCCAAGTTCTCCGTGTGTAGCACTTTTCAAAGATGGTGAATTGGTTCACATGCTGGAAAGACATCACATCGAAGGAAACCCTGCAGGGGCCATTGCAGCAAACCTTCAGGCAGCATACGATGAATATTGCTAACAAGCAATCAAATAAATATCAAACCGTTACAAATTTTGTGACGGTTTTTTTATTTAATCACGTAAAAAATTTTCTGAAAATTCAAATATCATTATATTTGTTGAAATGGCAACCAAAGCACTTTTCAATACAGTAGTCAACTGGTTCATCCGTCAAAGGATTGACCAGATACAGAATTTTATGGACCATCCTATTGAAACCCAGAAAGGTATACTTTTTTCTCAGCTGTTTCATGCGGAGGATACAGAATATGGCAAGTTATACGGATTCAATTCTATCTCAAGCTATCAGGATTTCAAAAACAAAGTTCCTATTGTTACCTATGAAGAAATGGAGCCTTTTATTGAAAAAGCCAGACAGGGATATAAAGATGTAAGCTGGCCTGGTCTTATTAAACATTTTGCCAAATCATCGGGTACAACCAATGCTAAAAGCAAATTCATTCCTATCTCTGCTGAAAGCCTTGAATACTGCCACATGAAAGCCGGAAAGGACATGGTTTCCATTTATGCCAACAACCATCCCGAAAACCAGCTTTTTAATTATAAAAATTTACGTTTAGGAGGAAGCTCCGAGCTATATGCAGATTTTAATACAAAATTTGGAGATTTATCTGCTATTTTAATTGACAACCTTCCTTTTTGGGTAGAAATTACCACCACTCCGAGTAAGAAAGTTTCTTTAATGGGAGAATGGGAAAGCAAGCTTAAAGCAATCACTTCTGAAGTAAAAAATGAAGATGTAGGAAGTATCCTTGGAGTACCAAGCTGGATGATGGTTCTTCTGCAAAGAGTATTAAGAGAAACCAATGTAGGAAGCATTTCTGAGCTGTGGCCTAATTTAGAGGTGTTTTTTCACGGCGGAATCAGCTTTAAGCCCTACAGGGAACAATTCAGACAGATCATCGGAAAAAACATCAATTACTACGAAATTTACAATGCTTCCGAAGGCTTCTTTGGGATCCAGGACAGATCAGACAGTGATGAGATGCTGCTGATGCTGGATTATGGGATATTTTATGAGTTTATCCCGATGGATCAGTTTCATTTTTCAAATCCGAAGGTAGTAAGTCTGGAAGATGTGGAAACAGGAAAAAATTACGCCATGGTGATCACCACCAATGGAGGGCTTTGGAGATACCTGATTGGTGATACCGTTGTCTTTACCTCGATCAATCCTTTCAGAATAAAAATAACAGGAAGAACAAAACACTATATCAATGCTTTTGGAGAAGAGCTCATGATCACCAATGTGGAATCTGCCCTTTCAAAAGCTTGTGAAACAACGGGAGCACAAATTACGGATTTTACAGGAGCTCCTGTATTTATGAAGGGAAATGAAGGAGGTGCCCACGAATGGATTTTTGAATTCAGCCGGCAGCCTGACAGCCTTGACAATTTTATTGATGCTTTTGACAAGCATTTAAAGACCATTAATTCAGACTATGAAGCAAAAAGATACAATAATATGACTCTAAAAAGGCCGATTGTACATATCGCTAAAGAAAATCTGTTCTATCACTGGCTGGAAGCTAAAGGAAAACTAGGCGGACAAAATAAAGTGCCAAGATTAAGCAACGACAGAGAATATATTGATCCACTCCTGGAAATGAATAAATAAGAGAGAGATTCCTAACCCTCTCCACTGCAGACTAAAAAAGCCGTAATTCTACTGAACTACGGCTTTTAAATTATTTGCTTAAATCTTCTTTCACTTTCTTAGCGGCTTCCTCTATTTTCGAAGCTCCTTTTTTCGCAGCTTCTTTTGCATCCTGCCCTACTTTATTAGCTTCAGTCTTTATATCCTGACCTGCTTTGTTAAGATCCTTTTTTGTCTTATCAGCTGTGGCATCTATTTTATCTTTTGCCTTCTGGGCAGCAGCATCAATCTTATTACCTGCTTCATCTACTTTAGCCTTCACATCTTCCTTAGCATTGCTGATCTTTGCACTATCCACAACGTTAGGTGTTTCAGTAGTGGTAGTGGTAGTGGTGGTAGTAGATCCATCAGGATTCTCTACCTGTTCTGTTTTTGTTGTTGATTTTGTACATGCTACAGTGAATACTGAGATCACGATTGCAGCTAGAATTTGTTTTTTCATATTGTTTATTTTTTAATGGAATTCGGATTTATTCTGGTTTGGATTCCTGGGCTGACGGCTTTTCTGCTGTCTTCAGCTTCTTTTCAGCCCCTGCTTTTTTCTTTTCTTCTTCCTGTTTTGCCTTGTTTTCTTTTTCAAGCTCTGCTTTGAGCTTATTTTCTTCATCCTGTAATTTTTTAGCCTGTTTTACAGAATCAATATACTGAGGAGAAGACATTCTTATTTTCCGTGCAATATCTACTGAAACAGCTCCTGTAGAAAAGGAGTCGATAGCGATAGTATCATAACGTATTTTTACTTCCTGTTCAGCTACGAAGCCCGGAGATTCTTTCTTGGAACAAGCCGTAAAAAGAACGGTATAAATAAAAATCGCAGTCAGTAAATTTTTCATGGAACTAATTTAATAGAAATTCTGCAATTACAGGATAGTGATCCGATAATTTCACAGACTGGTCTACTTTATAGCTTAACGGAATGATGGATTTCGAAGTGAAAATATAATCAATCCTCAAAGGAACTTTATAATCGTGAAAACTGCTCGCACTACCTTTTCCTGCTACCAGAAAGGCATCCTGAAGGTCTTTTCCAAGATTGTAATATTCATAAGAATTGGGAACAGAATTAAAATCTCCTGCCAGAATAACAGGATAAGGAGATAAATCTACCATTTTTCTGATTCTTTTTACCTGATCTTCGTGGGCCTGGAATGTAGGAGTCATATGAGAAAGTAATGTTGAAACATTTCCCAAACCAAATCCATCTAGTTTCGTAAACATCGATTTATGAAGTCTGAAGGGCTCAAGATATACATTAATAATTCTGATTACTTTTCCATTAATGTCTATATCAGCATAGAATGAATTTCCGCGAGCCTTTTCATCAATAAGTTCCGCTTGTCTTACAATTTTATGCTTAGTTTTAAGAATAACTGACGGATATTTTATAAGATCACGTTTTATAACCCGATTGGTATCTTTTTCCTGTACCAGAATAATATCAGCATCCTGTGCTTTGATGTAGTCCTTTACTTTATCCCAGCCATACTCTCCGTATTTCACATTAAATGTCAATACCTTGATATCCCGTATTGTTTTTAAATTTTCTGTTTTGGGAGAAAAGTTGATCCATCTTCTGATTGGATTATAGAAAATAAATGTCCCTAATACAAAAGCAATAGCAATTTTTTCTTTTTTAAAGATCCAGATCAGCGTAAGAACCACATGCGCCAGGATCAGATAAGGAAAACCAAGAGACAGAAGATTCAGGTTGCCTAAAATATTGGGCGGAATCCATGCATTCCCCAATGTGCATAACAGCAAAACAGCAACAACGATATGTATAAATAGTAATATCTGGTTCGACTTCATGAAAAAACGGTCTTGGTACGGTTTTCTTTCAACAAAAATCCTACCAAGCAGATAATTTTAACTATTTTTATGATTACCTGTTCTCCGTAGAAAACTTAACTATGACAGGATAATGATCTGAAATACTTACAGAACGGTCAACTTTATAAGATATTACCTTTAATGATTGTGAAGAAAAAATATAATCAATTCTGATAGGAAATTTATAATCGTGAAAACTGGTTGCACTTCCTCTTCCTGCTTCCACAAATGCATCTTCAAGCCCGTCTGATAAATGATAATATTCGTAAGAATTGGGTACAGAATTAAAATCGCCCGCTAGAATTACAGGATAAGGAGAATTGTCAATTGCCTCACGAATAAGTGTTACCTGATCCTGATGTTTTTTAAAGGTGGGAATCAGCCTTTTAACAACATCTTTTATTTTTTGTTCATCGGTATCGGTATTTCCATTAAGTCTCACCATATCTTTTTGAAAGCGAAAAGGATTGAGATAGACATCAATGAATCTGTATACCTTACCTTTAATTTCTATATCAACCTGTAATCCGGGAATTCTTACATTTTCATCCTGCGGATCTATGAGCTGCTGTTTAACAATTCTGTGTTTGGTTAAAATCGTCAAACCTCCACCAGGATTTGCTTTCTGATATCCATCAAATCGATATATTATACCGGCATCCTCCTGTAAAAGAAGAACATCCGCATCCAGAGACTTCAGGTAAGGTCCTGTCTCCGCACTTCCTCTTCCGCCAGCTCTCGTATTGAAAGAAACTATTTTTATATCAGAATTCCCACTTTCAGGCGAAGAATAATTAACCCAACGTTTTACAGGATTTATAAACGCTAAACCTGCAAACATAAATACAAAAGCTCGTTTTTTCCAGCTGAATACCCAGAAAACCGTTAGCATAACATATACTATAATAAGCACAGGAAAACCTAAGGAAAGCAGATTAAACCATGGAAAAATCTTTGGTGGAACGTAAGCGTTCAATAAAGTACCCAACAGTAGAAATAAAATTCCCAGGTGGATTATGAACAATATAAGTCGGAAAGCCTTCACAATGCTGCTTTAGTTGAATCTGTACAAATGTTTTTTCCAAATTCTTGCCAGCAGCCATCCTACCAAAGCACCACCCACGTGAGCCAGATGAGCAACTCCTCCTCCATTTCCTGACACCCCAAGATATATGGAAACCATAACAATAATAGGCAAAAGATATTTTACTTTTATAGGCACAGGAATAAACATGATTCCAATTTTAGAATCGGGATACAATGTTGCAAATGCAGCTACTACTCCGAAAATCGCTCCCGAAGCACCCAACATTCGTGATCTTAAATCTGTATAAAGCTGATCTGACAAATTCTGTGCTTCCTGAGTAGACGCATGGAATGATAAATAATCTGCGGTGTTAAGAGATACCCTTGAATAAATTTCAGAAGCATTTACTCCTAAGCTTTCCAGACCAGAAACAATTTGTTGAATTTCAACAAAATTCCACAAATTGAACAAGAAAAAGGAACCAAGACCACTTGCAAAGTATAATATCAGATATTTTTTATCTCCAAGCGTTTGCTCCAAAACAGGTCCAAAACTAAACAAAGTAAACATATTAAATAAAATATGCATTATCCCTCCAGGTTCTTCAAGAGGAGCATGCATAAACATATGTGTAATTACCTGCCATGATTTGAAGAGTGGAGAAAAAGGATAATAGCCTACCAAGGAATCATACAATCCTTTAAAAATAAAATTAGATATGAGGTATACTATAACATTAATGATAATGATATTCTTTGTGATGGGTGGTATATTGTTAAACATATTCTTTAAAATTTGTTTTTAAAGTCGTTAAACGGAACTTCATAAAAGCATCTTTTACCATCCGGTAAAAACTCCGGGAAGCCTAATGCTGTAAAGTCTTTAATAAGCTGTTCCGCATCTTTTTTATAAATAAAGTCAAATCTTGACTTCGACTGCATTTTACTCCATTGGTTATGGTAATACTGCATAAATTCTTCTTCCGTCTTGTAGTCCAGGATCTCAAAAAGGTTTTCGAGAAATTTCATGGCCTGGGTTTCTTTCAGTCCTTCAGGAAGCGAATCTATTCGAAGTACACTTTCATGAGCAATTTTCATGTCAAACCCTAATTCCGGAAGATATTTTTTTATCGAATTGTATTTTGTCTTTTCGATTTCATTCATATGATATTCCAGAGAGAAAAGAAGAGCATGGCTGTTTGTATTGGATTTTCTGGTGGATTTATTTCCTTCAGAAACCAATAATCTGTGCATTCTTCCCAAATCCAGCATTAATGTGACATCTCCTTTGTTGAAAAGCCAGTATCCATTGGGAAGTCTCATCAGGTCTTCGTCAAAATCTTCATCTTCAAAAAGATTGATCTTTGAAGGTTCTGCCGTAATATTCTGATGGTACATTTCTGTAAGGTTCTGAATTTCCTCCGGATGTACTACATTTTTCTCCTCCAGAAACGGATTATAGTCTTTATCTACAATGATTTCAGGCATTTTAAAAACACCGCCACCGGTTCCGCCTCCATTTCCTTTGCTGGGAATCGGTTTATTCATCATTTCATCCAGTTCAGGATCTCTGTCGAAATCAAGACTTGGAGAAACATTATAAATTCCTAAAGATCTTTTAATGGTTGAACGAAGCAAAGCAAAAATAAGATGTTCATCTTCAAATTTCACTTCTGTTTTCTGTGGATGGATGTTGACATCTATTTTCTCCGGATCAAGCTCCAGAAAAAGGAAAAACGAAGGCACATATCCCGGTTGAAGAAGCCCTTCAAATGCTTCCTGTACTGCTTTATTGAAGTATGGACTTCTGAAATACCTTCCATTCACAAAAAGGAACTGTTCTCCCCTTGCTTTCTTTGCTCCTTCCGGCTTGGCAACAAAACCGTGAAGCTTACACCAGATAATATCTTCTTTAATGGGAATTAAAAGTGGCTGTAATTTTCTTCCGAAAACATCCACAATACGCTGCATCTGACTTCCTTTTCTCAGCCTGAAAACAGCTTCATCATCGTGGAACAGGGAAAACTCAAGGTTCTCATGAGCTAGCGCAACTCGTTGAAATTCATCAATTACGTGTCTGAATTCAATATTATTATTTTTCAAAAACTTCCTTCTTGCAGGAACGTTATAGAAAAGATTTTTAACCAGAAAGTTTGATCCGTCTGCTGTCTGAACCGGGTCCTGAAACTGGAAAACTCCTCCTTCAATATAGATATTGGTTCCGATGGAAGTATCTTTCTGTTTCGTTCTCAGCTCCACCTGTGAAACCGCTGCTATCGAAGCCAGTGCTTCCCCACGGAATCCCTTTGTGGCAATCTTAAAGATATCTTCTGTTCCTTTTATTTTGGAGGTAGCATGTCTTTCAAAAGCCATGCGGGCATCTGTTTCAGACATTCCTTTTCCGTCATCTACCACCTGAATAAGGTTTTTCCCGGCATCTCTGATGATCAGTTCAATTTTCGTTGCATCTGCATCAATAGCATTTTCCAAAAGTTCTTTCACAATGGATGCAGGCCGCTGCACCACCTCTCCCGCTGCAATTTGGTTGGCTACATGATCCGGTAAAAGCTGAATAATATCTGACATAAAAACGTAAATCAACTTACAAAAATAGTTAATGAAAACGGGAATTAAAATACTAAAATCGTGATTTAATATTTAATTATCAACATTTTTGCCTATTTATCCCCAACTGATTTTTTTAATGTTTGTAATGAAGGGCGTTAGCAGGTTTATTTTTATGATCAGGAAACTTTCATTTCAGCAGCCAGTAAATAGGGCAAAAAACAACAGAAATACTGATTAGTAAGATCATTTTTAAGAAAAACACCCCTATTTTATAATAAAATAAGGGCATTTACAGCTAGTTTATACAAAAAATTAATAGTGTGTTTTCTAATTTAATCCTCAAAGACCAATTTTCTTTTCTTTTCTCTTTTAGGAATTCCATGGATTTTATCATACAGGTAAGCAAAAAGATTGGGCTTTTTATAGATTCTGCTGTATCTGTATTTTGTATTGAAGTGACGGATATGAATTTTATAGGCATCGTACCCGATGACAATCAGAAGACATATACTGATGACATAGAACACCCTGAATTCCAGATAGTAGTAAGTTAATCCTGAAAATACGGCTCCCATTACATAGGCAAGCATAATACTCATGAGAAGTTTTGCTCTGCCAATCAGCTCTCCGTTTTTTCTGTACTTTTTCTGGGTAAACATCGATGTCAGAATTCCAAGGTCAGTAGTAGTTCCGGTAAGGTGGGTTGTTTTTACGGAGAAGTTGGAAATACTTGCGGTAAGACCGTTCTGAAGTCCGGTAGCGAAAAGCATTAATGCTACTAAATATTCTGTTTCTTCTAGTGTTTTCTGATAGTAAAACTGCCCGTATATTCCCACAAAAAGAAGACATATAATTTCCAGCACAATCGGCATGGCATGGGCAAAATATTTGCTTTTATTATTAAAATTGATAACGATAAAGTTGGACACGAAACTTCCGAAGAAGAACAAAAAGATCCATCCTCCTACGACTCCCACCTGCGTCCAGTTTCCTTTACTGATTTCCGCCGCCAAAATAGCGTAGTGCCCCGTTACATTCGACGTAAAAGAGAGAAATATCAATAGGGATGCTATATTTATAGTACCTGCCGTAAAGGCAGTCAGCGTCCCCAACCTGATATTGTCTCCCAGTGTCCTGCTGTTACTATAATTTCTTAACATTTTTTATCTTTTTAAATAGTGTTTAACTTCTTAGGCTTCCACAAAGATCTCTGCCAGTCTTCCTCTTTCCGGAAGTCTTTTTCTTACTTCAACAGGGATTTCATAAGACTTCAGATCTTTACACTTTTTGATGTAAGGAATCAGATCAAACTTGCCATTTCCTTTGCTTTTGATAGCAGGAGAATAATAAGCTTCCACAATATTTTCCGCCTTAACGTACTGATTGAATGTCCTCTGAAAACTTCCTGTAAAGACATCACATATGATTTTATTGACCAGGTGTGGATATTTATTGCTGATGATTCCGTAGGCATCACAGAATTCCGTAGGCCTGATTTTATTGAATATCGATGTTTTGGTACTGAATAAAAGATCTCTGATAGAATCTCCGGAATCATATCCGGAAGTCAGAAGGATATTATATTGGTTCTGATCTTCTGCTGCATCTTTCTCTTTAAGTACTTTTTTCAATATGTTCAATGACTCAAGAGAGTAATCTGTTGCAATTAAAATTGTTTTAGTCATGTTCTTATTATTTTGTATTGTGTTTATCTTTTTTGATGATACAAAACTAGAACGACCATATTAGAAGATCTTTGGAACGGAATTAAAATGTGATTAAAGAGATTAAAATGAGATTAGAAAATTGTTAACAGGAGTTCATACCCCAATAAACTAAAATCGAAAAGAAACCAAATCAACAATATAACATACTGATTTTCAAAACAAAATAAAATTAAAAACAAGTAAAAAAAGTCAGAACAGAGATTCTTATTTATTGATTTCTTCGCTCTTCTGAGTGCTGTAGAAATTAGGAAAACGCATCTGTACTGTTGTTCCCTGATTCTCGTGCGAGCTTACAATCAGTTCACCATGGTGCATTCTTACAATATTTCTTGCCAGCGGAAGCCCGATTCCGTAGCCTTCGTAATTATTGGTATTCGAAGCCCTGAAAAACGGATCGTAGATTTTGTTCATTTCCACTTCCGGAATCCCGATACCATTATCTTTTACAATAATATAAACGTCTGCATTGGTAGCTCCAAGCGAAACTTTAACCTGCTGGAAATTAGAATATTTACAGCCATTACTGATGATATTGGCTACGGCAAGATGCAATAACTGTTCATTTCCCTGTACTTTCAGTTTCTTCGGGTTATCGGGAAGCATGCTGATATCAAGGTAAATATTGTTTCTGGAATCAATTCTTCTGAGCGTTTCAATAACATCCCAAAGAAGCTGATCGATTCTTACCTTATCCATTTTCTGGATCTTTCCATCAAATCCGGTTTGAGCAATCATAAGCAGTGCTTTGATCTTTTTATCAAGTTTTTCAGCTTCATCCAGAATGATTCCCAGGGTTTCTTTGTATTCATCGGCCGTTCTGCTGATGGAAAGTGCCACATCCGCCTCACCCATAATGGAGGTAAGAGGAGTTCTCAATTCGTGGGAAACATTTCCGATCAGGTGATTCTGGGTTTCGAAAGACGTTTCAATACGGTTGAGCATATCATTAAAGGTGTCTACCAACTCATTCAGTTCTTTATTATCAGGCTGTGATTCCAGCCTTAAATGAAGGTTTTCGGAACTGATTTCCTTTACTTTTCCTGTAATTTTTAAGATGGGTCTGAATAAAGTTTTGGACAGATAAAAAGAAAAAATCATACTAAAGAACAGAGACAGTACGATACAGGTAAGCAGTGTTCTTTTTAGGAAGCCCAGATAATAAACCACATAATGGTTTTTGGCTGAAGCAATGGCAATATAATCTTTATCATCATATCTGAAGCTTTGTCCTATATAATAGAATTCTTCATCATTATAATTGGACTCTCCTTCTTTGATAATATTTTTAAAGAAATATGAAGGAATATGAACTTCCTGAGATATTTTTTTGAAATTGGAATCACTGGGAACAGCAAAAACATAGTCTTTTTCCATCGGAAGTTCCTCATCATTTAAACTGTTGAGAACATAGTTTTCCGGAAGATCGAGATGATCTTTGCTTTTTTCTATCTGAACGATGGTTGCCGTTCTGATCTTCAGCAGCTCATAAAACCTCTGATGCGAAAAATTAACAATAGAAAAGTACACCAAACCACTGAACAGCAAAATGATGGCGGTAAAAACCAGCATCAAAAGCACCATCGTTTTGGTTTGATTTGTAATGACTTTATTAAACATTCATTATGTTTTTTTCAACACATACCCCATTCCTATCACGGTATGAATCAACTTATTATCGTCCTGGCTATCCAGTTTTTTTCTTAAATAGTTGACATAAACGTCTACCACATTGGTTCCCAGCTCATAGTTTACGCCCCAGACCGCATCCAGAATTTCTGCTCTTGAAATTACTTTTTCAGGATTATTCAGGAAATACAACAGGAGTTTATATTCTGTGGAAGTAAGGGAAATATCTTCTCCGGCACGGGTTACTTTCTTGGTATAATCATTCACCATGAGATCCGAAAACTGAAATACGTGTTCATTATCCGGCTCCGGTTCGGCAATTTCCTGTGGACCATTGTTATTGCTTCTTCTAAGCAGAGATTTCACGCGTGCCACCAGTTCAATAAATTTAAAAGGCTTTACAAGATAATCATCTCCGCCGCTTTCCAGCCCAAGAACGATATTTTCAGAAGTTCCCAAAGCAGTCAAAAATAAAATAGGAACGCTCTGATTGGTTTTTCTTATTTCTTTGCATACATCCAGACCATTCATTTCCGGAAGCATAATGTCTAAAATAACCAGATCGAAATCGTTAGCCCGCACCAGCTGCACTCCTGTACGCCCGTCAAAAGCAACAGAAATCTCATACCCATTTTCCTGAAGTCCCTTTTTAATAAATGAGACAACACTGGTTTCGTCTTCGATAAGAATAATTTTTTTCATAGATGAAATAAGGAGTTTTACAAAAATAGGGAAATTTTGCCGGAGAGAAAAGACGAAAGAATCTGAGAAAGCCGGGAAACGCAATAATAATTTTCAATGAATTGATTCCCTCTTATATCCAAACTCTATAGAATAATATTACCTTTGTTTTGAATATAATGATGAAAAAATAATTCAGGTTAAATTGCACACAGTATGAATGACTTTTTAATAGGTATCGGCAAAAGATTAAAGGATATTAGAAAAAAGAATAATTTAACCATTAACGAACTGGCTTTTAAAGCGAACGTGAGCAACGGCCTTGTTTCCAGAATTGAAAATGGAAGGACTATTCCTTCACTTCCTGTTTTATTGGATCTGATTCAGTCGCTTGAGATTGACGCCAGTTATTTTTTTGAAGGAGTTGAGAAAAAATCCAACGCCAAATTCATCTATGTTCCGAAAGAAAGCCAGCAAGTCATCGAAAAGGAGGTGGAAGCTGAAGGGTTCAAATACATGCATATCTTCAGCAAAAGTCTTCATTCTTTAGGGTTTGAAGCTGTACTGCTGACTCTCGAACCCAATTCTAAAAGGGAAAAGGTTATTACGGATGCCTGGGAATTCAAATATATTCTGAAAGGAGAAGTGAAATATATGATTGACAATGAAGAAATCATCTTAAAAGAGGGTGATTCTTTGTATTTCAACGGAAAATTTCCTCACGTTCCGGTAAGCATCAGCAATGAGAGCTGTGTGATGCTTGTTCTTTATTTTTATACGGCTTAACTATCTCATTTTTTTAACACAAAGTTTTTATTATTTTGCTTTTGTCATTCTGACGAAGGAATAATCTCTTATTTGCATTCAATAACTTGAGATTCTTCATAACATTCAAAATGACAAATGTAGTGTAGATTCATTATAGACATCCATATAATAATCATCTTATTTTTACATCATTCTTCAATTTTTGAATTAAAGCACACATGAAAGTTTACAAATATGCAACTTTTATTTTTCTGTTTTCTTCCAAGATGAACGAAATATTAACCAAAACACTCCTGTTTTGAAGCAATTCTCTATTTCATAAGTATATGATATTATTTACAAAAAACGTTGTATGAGTGATCTCTAAACCTGTTTTATCCAATTTTCAAAGATCAGATTCAATGCTTTTCAAACTAAAATAGCTGTAACAAATGGCGTTTATTTGTTAAACAATACTTAACATAAAATATTTATATATATTAAAATTATTAGCGTGATTTGCATAAAAAATTTAATATATGTAAAAATGAAAACAAAATTAGAGAAATTACTTACCCTTGTTTTTGTCTGTTTCATGGTCTTTGTTTCAGCGCAGAAACAGTTAATTATAGGAACTGTTCTTGATGAGAGCCAGCCTCTCCCTGGGGCAACAGTCAAAATAAAAGGCTTATCCAGAAATATAACAACCGATATTGAAGGAAAATTTGCCATCAATGATATCAAAGAAGGTCAATATACATTACAAATCAGTTATATTGGTTATGAATCTTCAGACATTACTATTGATCTGAAACCGGAGCAAACGGTTGATCTGGGAATCATTAAACTTTCCCAGCCCCGAAAAAACATTGATGAAATAGTAGTGACCGGAACATTGAAAAATACGGAAGCGAGAGCGTTGAATCTTCAGAAAAATGCAATCAATATTACCAATGTAATTGCCTCAGACGGAATCGGAAAATTACCGGACAGAAATGCAGCAGAAACCGTACAGCGTGTGCAGGGAGTTTCTATTGAAAGAGATCAGGGAGAAGGAAGGTTTGTTTCCCTCAGAGGACTTCCGCCATTCTGGGCATCCACAACCATTAATGGAAACAGACTTCCAACGGCTGAAGAGGAGACAACCTCCAGAGCTACTGCATTTGACTTTTTCCCTACGGAACTGATCTCCTATGTGCATGTAAACAAATCATTTACTCCGGATATGGAGGCCGACGGAATTGGCGGCGGTGTGAATTTCATCACCAAAACACCACCCATGAAAACAGAGTTTAAAGCAACGATTGGAAGCGGATATAATGTCAAAGCCGATAAAGGGGTCTACAACCTTGGATTTTTATATGGCGGAAGAACAAAAGACAAAAAATTCGGGTATCTTTTCAATTTCGCCCACTTCATAAGAAACTGGTCTACAGACAATTTCGAGGCCAGAAGAAGTGGTGATGAAGGCGTTTTCAGACTGGAACTCCGTGATTATAACGGGGTGAGAAAGACAACAGGAATTAATACGGCTTTTGAATATGTACTTTCTCCAAAGACAACTTTCTATTTAAAAGGAATGTATGGGACATTATCAGACGATGAAACCCACTACAAGCATAGAATCCGTTTTGATAAATTCAGCAGTGCGAACAATACGGCAAGAGTGGAGCTTCAGAACATTCACAATTTATTGATAACGGAACTTACGTCTGCTTCCCTGGGAGCGGTTCATCAATTAAACAAAGGAAAAATTGACTGGGATCTCTCTTATTATGACAACAAATTCAAGTATGGAAACATCCCAGACAAACAGAACAATTCTTATTATGTCATCAAGTACACTCAATCCGGTGTAGGCATCAATCCTGATTATATTTCCAATCATGGAAATGGACCTAGAGCGTATTGGAAAGCAGATGGCGGGAAATTAGATTATAAAAATCCGGATGCTTTATTCGGTTTTTACAGTGATCCGAACTTTAAAATGGATGCTTCCCAAATGAGATTTACAGATCTTGAATTTTACAAGGTTTTTGTAGAGGAAAAGGATAAAATCGTAGCGGCTTTCAACCATGAGATCAATGCATCTGATAAACTGACTTTAAAATATGGTTTTAAATACCGTGATAAAGAGCGTAATGCAAGATTCTCCGATATTTTCTACAACTGGAGCAGCGGAACAGCACCTCTTCTGTCTGATTATTCCCAATACATCACAACACAGCCTAATGGGCCGAAATATTTAAGTGAAATGAATGCTCACATCGGAAATACATTTGGTCCGGTACTTTCTACCACAGGAATGAACCAGTTCTGGTATGACCATCAGGGAAATCTGAAAATCAACACAGCAGATTCCGAAGCGCTGGAATACAATAAAGCTCTGGGAAGGAACTTTGATGTGTTTGAAAAACATGCAGATGCTTATGGAATGGCAACCTATAAACTGAATGACAAGATCACCGTTTTAGGAGGAATCAGATTATCCAATACCAATACAAAAGTGAAAGGTTACAGCGTAAATGATAATGTACTGACACCGGTAGAAAATACCAAAAACTATCTGGCCGTTCTTCCGATGATTCACTTGAAATATACTTTAAACGATAAAGCTAATCTTCGCTTTGCAGCAACAAGAACTTTCTCAAGGCCCAATTTTGGAGATCTGACTCCGGGAGGAACTTATAGTGAAGCAGATAACGAATTCAAAGGGGGAAATCCCAATCTTAATCCTACCTATTCTTTGAATTTTGACCTGATGGGAGAATATTATTTCTCCAACGTAGGGATTCTGAGTGGCGGTGTTTTCTATAAATCCATTACAGATCCTATTTTCCAGGATTCTTTTATCGGAAACTATAACGGAAACAACGGCGTACAATTTACCGCTCCTAATAATGGAAAAGCGGCATGGCTGGGAGGAATTGAGCTGGGAATTAATAAAAGATTTGACTTCCTTCCAGGGCTTCTACAATATTTCGGGGTACAACTGAATGCTACATTCATGACTTCTGAAATGGAAAAACCAAGCGGAAGAACGGTAGCCCTTCCCTATCAGGCAAAGGAGTTATACAATGCGCAGCTTTTCTTTGAGAAAAAAGGATTCAACGCAAGGCTTGCTTACAACTACAAAGGGAAATATGCAGTAGAATATGCCGAGGAAGATATCAACGATTCTTATTATGGAAAATACAGCAATCTTGATTTCGGAGGTTCTTATCAGTTTACCAGATATCTGACTTTATACGCGGATGTGAACAATATTCTGAACAAACCGCTGATCTATCACTTCGGAAAAAGTGAAGACCGTCCTGAACAGGTAGAATATTACGGAGTACGATTCAATCTTGGAGTAAAACTGAACTTCTAAACCCTTATCATGGCCAGAACCATCAATAAAAAAACATTAGTAACACTGAAGGCCGCTTTCGCCGCTTTCGGTGTATACTTCTGCATGTACGGCTTCAGGAAACCCTTTACTGTAGCTTCTTTCGAGGGACTTTCTTATTTCGGGGTAGATTATAAGATACTGATTATCATTGCACAGGCAGTAGGCTATTTTATTTCAAAATTCATCGGGATCAAATTTATTTCTGAACTAAAACCCCAGAAAAGAATTACTTATCTTTTTACTTTCATTGCTATTGCTGAGCTTGCGTTGTTGGGGTTTGCAGCCGTTCCTGCTCCTTACAATATTCTGTTTATGTTCATCAACGGAATTCCGCTGGGAATGATCTGGGGAATTGTTTTCTCCTATATCGAAGGGCGAAAAACCACGGAAATTATTGGTTTGTTTTTATGTTCAAGCTTTGTCGTTTCTTCAGGATTTACAAAGTCAGCAGGAAAATTTTTAATGGATACATTTTCCATTTCCGAATTCTGGATGCCATTTTCTGCCGGACTTATTTTTATTATTCCATTGATTTTATTCGGATTGCTTCTTGAAAGAATTCCCCAACCTTCGGAAGAAGACATTTTGCTTAAAAATAAAAGACAGCCGTTGAATGGTGCAGAAAGAAAAGCACTGGTTCAAAAGTTTTTTGTTCCGATCGTGTGTATCATATTTCTTTATATCAGCTTAACCGTTTTAAGAGATTTCAGAGATAACTTCAACCGGGAAATCTGGGACGGACTGCATTTTAATTTAGACAGTTCTATTTTCACCTTAACAGAAATTCCTATTGCGGTGATGGTACTTGTGATTTTAAGCTTTATGGTGAAAGTGAAAAACAATAAAAAAGCGTTTGCCTGCTATCATTATATTCTTTTTGCAGGAATTCTTACGGTAGGACTTTCTACCTATCTGTTTCAGCAGGGTTATATGGCACCTTTTTTATGGATGACAATTTCAGGTTTTGGAATGTACATTTGTTATATTCCTTTCAATGGAATCTATTTTGACCGGATGATCGCGGCCTTTGAAATCAAAGGAAACGTTGGTTTTCTGATCTATATTGTAGATTCATTCGGATATCTGGGAAGTGTGCTGATCCTGCTGTATAAAAACTTCGGATCGGCTCAGACTTCGTGGTTACATTTTTATATCAACTTGAATTATATCATCACCATAACAGTTTTCGTTCTTTCGGTGGTTGCATTTCTGGCTTTCAGGAAGAAATCAAAGCCGAAATCAAACTCAAACTCTAATCAATTCATCAATTTCGATACGTCGAAAATTTTATAAATTATAGAACAATGACAACAAAATTTGATTTAATCGTTGTAGGAGGTGGAATTTTAGGAACATTCCATGCTTATCATGCGCTGAAGAAAAATCTTAAAGTAGCTTTACTGGAAAGAAATTCTGTTCCTCAGGGAGCCACAGTAAGGAATTTCGGACAGGTAGTCCCTTCCGGAATGGATCTGAAATGGCAGAATTTCGGAAGGGAAAGCCTGACTATATACAATGAACTTCATGATCAGGCAGATCTTACCATCAGGCAAAACGGATCTGTCTATATCGCATCCAATGATGAGGAGCTTCAGTTGATTGAAGAACTATATGAAATCAACCGAAATAATGATTATGAATCTGTTTTATTATCCAAAAACGACTGCATCAAGAAATTTGACGGTCTCCGTTCGGATTACTGCAAAGGAGGTCTGTTTTTTCCGCAGGAACTTTCTGTAGATTCTGCAGATATGATTGTAAAGCTTCACAAGCTGCTTCAGGAAAAAATGGGATTGCAGATTTTCTATAATACTACAGTGCTGGAAACCCATGAAAATGATCAGAAATGTACCGCTGTAACTGCAGACGGAATAGAATTTTATGCATCTAAAATCATCATCTGCGGCGGGCATGAGTTCAAAACTTTATATCCTAAAGTATTCAATGACAGCGATCTGGAAGTGAGCAAACTTCAGATGCTTCAGACCAAACCCCAGGGAATCTATTCACTTCAGGGAAATATTCTTACCGGACTTTCCGTGAGAAGGTATGAGTCTTTTAGCGAGTGTCCTTCTTTTCAGAAAATCAAGGCTTTGGAAGATCCTAATTCGTTTGAAAAGAAATACGGAGTGCATATTTTATTCAAGCAGGCCCTTGACGGCTCTGTGATCATAGGAGATTCTCATGAGTATGCGGATGCTAAAAATGCGGATGATCTGGGATATGATCTTAATATGGAGATTGATGAATTTATGATTCATGAAGCGAAGAAAATCATTGATCTTCCTACGTATGAAATTCAGAGAAGATGGTTTGGGATCTATTCCCAGTGCAAGACAAAGGATATTTTTGAGCACAGCCCATCTTCCAACATTCATATTGTAACGGGTATCGGGGGAAAAGGAATGACGGGAAGCGGTGGCTTCTCTAAGTTTAATATTGAAAAAATTTACGCATAACATTTACATGAAAAATATAGAATTATTAGTTCTGGATATGGCCGGAACAACCGTTGATGAAGATAATGTAGTCTACAAAACACTTACCCATGCTGTGAATGATTACGGTTATACAGTAAGCCTTGAAAAAGTATTATCCAGCTGTGCCGGAATGGAAAAACTGGAAGCCATCACAAGTCTTTTAAAAGAAATTAATGGAAATGAAGAGGATGCTCCTGCCATTTTTGAGAATTTTTCCGATCAGCTAAAAGAATCTTATAAAAACCTTGAGGTAAAACCCATCAACGGAACAGAAGATTTTCTGCTGAGCATGAGGTCTCAAAACAAAAAGATCGTTTTAAATACAGGATATACATCAGAGATTGCGCATCAGCTTTTGAACAAACTTAACTGGAAGGAAAGCATTCATTTTGATGCTTTGATTACTGCGGACGACGTTTCGGAAAGCCGTCCAAGCCCTGAAATGATTCATCTCGCAATGAAGAAATTCAATATTACGGAAGCCAATAAGGTTTTAAAGGCAGGCGATTCCGTTATTGATATTGAAGAGGGCAAAAATGCAGGCTGCGGACTTACAATAGCTGTTCTATCAGGAGCTCAAACCCAATCAGAGCTTGAGAAGGCGTCACCTGATTATATTCTGAATACTATTTCTGAGGCTGAAGATCTTCTTTAAATACATCTTTTTCAAATTATTTTTAATACTTCTTGACACAAACGTTTTCATGGATACTTCTATTGAAAATGTTTGTGTTTTTAACCATCCCGCCAAATTATAAGTTTCACAGAGGTTTACACAAAAGCTAAGTGATTTGGCTTTTGTCATTCTGACGAAGGAAGAATCTTACTGATCTTCCCAATATTAGATTCTTCACTACATTTCATTTCGTTCAGAATAACACTTTTGAAACAGTCTCGGTTTAGTATGGCCAATTGAAGGTTTTAGAATTCTTTTTTCTAAACTTTTTAATTATCAAATAATTAACTTTCAGTTCACAAATGTTTACAAATAGTAAACTAATTTTACAATATTTAAAAATAAATTACTATTTGTAAATATTTATAATTCTAAAACCTTATTTTCCCATGAAAACAAAACTATTCTCAATGGCTGTTGTTATGAGCTGTTTCCTTGGAGCACAGACTAAAAAAGTCCTTTTTATCGGAATTGACGGATGCCGTGCAGATGTCATGATGTCTACGCCTACTCCTAACATTCAAAACCTCATCAATCAGTCCATTTACTCTGTTGATGGACTTTGCGCTGCTACTACCTGGAGCGGAAACGGATGGAGCACTATGCTTACCGGAGTATGGCACACCAAACACAATGTTCAGGACAATAATTTTACCAGTCCGAACTTCGTTAATTACCCTGATTTCTTAACAAGAGCAGAGACTTACAACGCTAATTTGAGAACCATTTCTCTGGCTCACTGGTCGCCCATCAACGATAAAATTATTCAAAACGCTGATGTAAAGACTAATCTGGCAACAGATCTTGCGGTAAAAAATGCTGCCGTAAATGCCCTGCAGAACGACAATCCTGACATCCTCTTTGTAGATTTTGATGATGTAGACCATGCAGGACATTCTTACGGGTTCTCATCCACTGTTCCTCAGTATGTAAATTCTATTAAGACAACAGATACTTATATTGGTGAAATTGTAACTGCAATGAAAAGCAGGCCTTCTTATAATAATGAAGACTGGCTGGTAGTTCTTACTACAGACCACGGTGCGGTAGACAGCTCTCACGGAGGCGGAAATCTTTCTGAAAGAAATATTTTTACGGTGTATTCCAATCCCGGATTTACTCCTCAGCAGATCAGCAAAACAGTGCTGGAATCCAATAAAACATTTAATCAATTGAATTTCCCTGCAGGAACTTATGCAAAACCAGCCAATCAGACTCCTTTTAATTTTGGCGCGAATCAGGATTTTACCATTGAATTTTGGGTAAAGCCTAATGCAGCTTACTCCAGTGATCCGGTAATGATCAGTAATAAAAACTGGGCTAACGGAAAAAATAAAGGATTTGTTTTCTCTGGTTATTCAGGTCAGACTTTAAAGATGAATATTGGGGACGGAACTAACAGAATTGACCTTGTAGGCGGAAAAGTAGAAACCAATAAATGGAAACATATTGCAGCAAGCTTTGACAGAGATGGTCTTGTAACATTGTATGAAGATGGTGTTCCGGTAACTTTTGCTAAAATGAATACGATCGGAAATATTGATTCCGGACTTCCTTTGACCTTAAATCAGGATGGAACAAATACTTACGGAATCAATCTGGCGGCTTCTTATAAAGATGTAAGAATCTGGAAATCGACCCTTCCCAATGATGTCATCGTGAACTGGGCTAATCAGGACATTACCCCTTCACATCCTTATTATTCTCAATTATTAGCCAATTGGAAATGTAATGGCACATCAGGAAATACGTTGGCAGACTCTAGTCCGAACACCAATGATATGACTGTAACGGGTTCTCCTTCTTATAATGCGGTGACAGTTAATAACTTCAAGGTGTATGATTATACCTCAACAACAAGAGAAACAGATCATTTCCCTACTGTATTGAACTGGCTTTGTATTCCGGTGCAGTCTTCATGGGGAATAGATGGAGTTAACAGGATTCCGGCATGTACCAACGAAGTATTGGCGGCAAAAGAGACGAAGGTAATTACTGATGAGTTTACAATATATCCCAATCCAGTTTCAACATTCATTGGAATTCAGTATCAATCTGAGGATAAGCAAATTAAAGCAGATATCATTGACAGTAAAGGGGCTCTTGTTTTCACATCACATTTGCAGTCTTCAAGAGGTTTTTATAATGAAAAAATCAGCATTGGAAATCTTCCGTCCGGAGTGTATTTCATTAAAATCAACGGAAGCAAAAAAACACTGACAAAGACTTTTATCAAGAAATAAAACAGTAAAGCAATTAGATTTAAATTTGATATTAGAACAAGGATATTCCTATCCGGGTTCTAATATTTTTTTTTGTTTACGTATTGAAAGTCAACTCCATTCTGACATCTGCACGGTCGTACTCAGCATGACCGATAGGGGTATGGATAAAGCCTAATTTTTCGTACAGTTTTATGGCCGGAACCAAAATAGAGTTGGTAACTAAAAAGATTTTTTCTGCATTTAATGCTCTTGCTTTTTCTACTAAAGCATTTCCCAGCAGATAGCCTAATTTTTTTCCTTGAGCCTTAGGACTTACGGCCATCTTTGACAGCTCAAAAGTAAGAGGATGATCTTCCGTTTTTACCAATGCACAGGTTCCTACCGCTTCTTCATCCAGCAAAGCAAAGACAATGTGTCCTTCTTTATTTAAAATTTCCTCTTCCGGATGATCCAGCAGCTTATAATCACCTGCTTCCATTACAAAAAACATTTTGATCCATTCTTCATTCAAAGCTTTGAAAGCTTCTTTATACTGAGATTCATAGGCCACAATTTTTACATCATTTTTACTATCATTCATCGCTATAAGGTTTATTAAATTCTGTTTTTTATCATTTTTCCAAGCTTCTCCAGGTCACTTTCCACCCTGTCTGTCCACTCTAATGCATAGTTCAGACGCATACAGTTCTGATACTGATTATATTGTGAAAACATCCTTCCGGGAGCAAAGTTTACTTTCTGACTAACAGCCAAATCATAAAGATCTTCTGTACAGATTCTCTTATCCAGTTCCAGCCAAAGCATAAAACCGCCTTTAGGCTCTGAGATTTTTGTATTATCGGGAAAATATTCAATCACCGATTTCTGGATCTGGAGATAATTTGCATACAGCTTTTTCCTGAACATTCGGAGGTGGTGGTCATACCGTCCGTGAGCAAGGAAATCAGCAATCACATCCGAAAACAAAGATGGTCCGCTTACCGTCTGAACCAATTTCTGACGGATGATTTTTTCTTTAAATTTTCCGGGGGCAACCCATCCTACTCTAAAGCCCGGAGCCAATGTTTTGGAAACCGAGCCTATCCACATCACAATTCCTGCTTCATCATAAAACTTACAGGGTTTTGGTCTTCCGGCTCCGAAATAGATGTTACCATAGACATCATCTTCTACCAAAGGAACATTGTGTTCGGTAAGCATTTTCACCAATTCTTTTTTGTTTTCATCCGGCATCTGGAATCCAAGTGGATTATTATAGTTTACTACAAAACAACATGCAGACAGCTTTGGAAGCACTTTCTTTAGAGCATCCAGATCCACTCCTGTGATAGGATGAGTTGGAATTTCTACTGCCTTCAACCCTAATAAATGAATGGCCTGCAGAATTCCGAAATACACCGGACTCTCCACCGCCACCGAATCTCCCGGTTGCGTCACGGCCATTAAGCAATTATAAACGGCATTCATCGCTCCGGAAGTAATAACCAGATCATCTTCTGTGATTTTCCCTTCCATGACCATGGACCATTTGGCAATTTCCCGACGCAGAACTTCGCTCCCCTGCACGGGTTCGTAATTGGTTCCGCTGTCGCTTTTCCTTTTCATCACGTCAATCATGCATTTCTTCATCTTCGCTACCGGAAGAAGACTTTTCCCCGGAATTCCAAGGGCAAACTGTGTAACATCTGTACCACCAATACTCCCGAACACCTTGTCAATAAGATCCTGAGGGGTGTTGTTCCCTTCTGAAACCTTCATCTGAGTCACAGAAGGCAGCGCCAGTTTCCGCTGGGAAGTCTGGCTTACATAATATCCATATTTAGGACGTGATTCTACCAGAGAACGGCTTTCGAGTTCCATATACGCCTGTTTTATGGTATTCAGACTTACATTATATAATTTCTGGGCACTTCTCAATGAAGGCAGCCTGTCTCCAAACTGCAGGGTTTCACTTTTAATCTGCTCTGTGACAGAATTGGCTATTTTAAGGTACAGCACATCTTTAGACATAGAATCAGGGGTTTTAAGTAAATGTACAATTTTATCCTGTTTTTATTCAGGATTCAGCCAGCTGATCATACTGCTGATACTACTTTTCAATTGTTCCGGATCCTGAAAATTGGGTGTTTGATTATTTCTGCAATATCTTTCTGCCCGGGAAGAAAAGTTTCTTTTTTCTGCTTCTGTCATGCTGTTTTTATCATAGATTTTAAAAGATATTTTTTCTTTTTCATTGACGATAAGACTGGCAAAAGCAATGACTTCCCTATCATTTTTAGCCAAAAGAAAAGGAAGTCCGAAACTGTGGTCTGCTTTTTTCAGATGCTGTGTTTCCAGAAAGATATTTTTAAGCATCAACATGTCTGATATATAAGCTTCAGCATATTGAAACTGTTTCTGATGTTGAGTAATTGTTTCCATATTTTCTTCTTTAGCTAAACAAAATTATGGCGTATTTAATTTTGGATACAGATACAGAAGTATCTAATATTATGGATACAGATTATGAATGAGTTCTCTTCTCAAGCAGATTTGTATGCCAAGTTTTTATTTTATAGAACAGACAGAAGGTAAAGATTACATTTAATTATGTATTTTTATTTTCAGAAAAAGATCAAAAATATAATGGTGGGAAAATTTTTTAGATTTATCAATCTTCATTTTGGAGAGGAAGACAAGCAGAAAGTTCTTGAAAACGTTACCGAAAACATTTCTTTTCGCGGTTCCAATTTATGGATTTTGGCGTGTGCAATAGTGATTGCCTCCGTGGGTCTTAATGTAAACTCCACTGCCGTCATTATCGGGGCCATGCTTATATCTCCTTTAATGGGACCTATAGTAGGAGCAGGATTTGCATTGGGAACCTATAATTTTCAATTGCTGAAGAGATCTATGAAAAACCTATTGATAGCCACTCTGGTCAGTTTATTGGTTTCTTTCATTTATTTTTCCTTAAGCCCGTTTAAGGAAACTCAATCAGAGCTTCTGGCCCGTACAGCCCCAAACATTTACGATGTCCTTATTGCCTTTTTCGGAGGACTTGTTGGAGTTATCGCCATTACAAGGGTAAAACAGGGAAATCCTGTTCCGGGAGTGGCCATTGCCACGGCTTTGATGCCTCCTCTCTGTACTGCAGGATATGCGCTTTCTGTGGCTAAATGGAGTTACTTTATAGGTGCTTTTTATCTTTATACCATCAATTGTTTTTTTATTTGCATCGCTACGTTTCTTATTATCAAATACCTTAGATATCAACCGGTAAAACTTGTTGATCGAAAATATGAAAGACAGATCCGGTTTGGGATCAGCGCATTAATTATCATTATGATCCTTCCCAGCTCATATCTGGCTTATAACCTGTTGAATGAAAAAAAGTTTAGCCAGAGTGTTGATAATTTTATCAATAATGAGTTTACACAGAAGGGATATACTATGATTTATAAAAAAGTAAACTATAATTCTTCACCGAAGAAAATAGAATTAGCTTTTTTATCCAAAAAGTTTGATAAGAAAGAATTGGATTCTATTAATCAAAAACTTAAAAATCTTGGAATATCCAATACTGAACTTATTATAAAACAGGATGCTACAGATCTGAAATCCGAAATATTGAATGAAATTGGCCAGCGAAATAGTGCAGTATCTGAAAAAGATCTTATTATCAATCGTTTAAGGCAGCAACTGGATCGTTATACCATAAAGGACTCCAGTCTCATAAAAGAAATCAATATTCTATTTCCTGACTTTAACCATATTTCTATTGGTAAAGTAACCAATTTTCCGAATACAGACAGTGCCAATGTAAGTACCGTTGTTCTCTATCAATCTGAAAAAGAAGAAAAAGAGCAGGAAGAAAAAATGAAGAAATGGATTTCTGAGAAGCTTTCTGATAAAAATGCCAAGGTAATCCGTCAATAAAAACATAAACTGCATCACTTAATGGATGCAGTTTATTTTTATTCTTCACAGGGTTAATTTTCTTTTCTGAGAACCTCTTTAATGCCTTCCAACCCATCTCCAAATTGGGCAAGCAGCGCTACAATCTGGGACATTCTATCATTTTCTCCAAGACCTTTTAAGGTTTTATTTTTAACAAAGGTTTTTCTGATCTCATTCCAGCGTTCGGTTTCTTCTTCTGAGAGAATTCCTATCAGCTCTTTCAGTTTCAGCATATTGGCTTCTGCCCCTGTTGTCAGCGTCTGAGATTCATTCTGATAGTGATCCAGGACGATCTGGATAACTTCATTGTCTTTCAGGATAGGCTGTATCTGTGTTATCAGTTTATTCATATTACGGTAAGATCCCTGCAGCTTGAATGAGGGTTCATTTCTGTAATCGTCTGACATGGCTGCAGAGGCAATATATTCTTTGTTTACCTTCAGCACCATATTTCTTACCCTGATTGTATTTTTCAGTACTGCTCTGAAATCCGATATTTCACTGGAGCTGAAGTTTCCTTTCAGGTTGTCAGCAGGATGATCTGTAATCACACAATCATAAAGCTCATACAGGTTTTCAATTCCCGGATTGGTCAGTCTGGTCAGATATTCGTTGGACATCAGGGCATTTTCAATAAGGCTCAGGTCGAAAAGATCTGTTTTTGATCCGGATATTTCTCCTAAGTTGTAAGTATCTGAACGATTGGCCAGCATGTCCGGAATTTTAAATTTTTCTCCACTCTCCGTATAAGGATTCCCCGCCATTACGAGACAGAATCTCTTGGATCGGAGATCGTATGTTTTACTTTCTCCGTTGTAGATTCCTTCAATTTTTCTCTGTCCATCTGCCAGTGAAATAAATTTCTGTAAAAACTCAGGATTACAATGCTGAATGTCATCAAGATAAAGCATGACATTATCTCCCATTTCCAGGGCGAGATTCAGTTTTTCAAGTTCCTGTCTCGCCCCTGCATTTTTGGCTTCGGATGGATCTGTTGATACGATATCATATCCTAACGACGGTCCGTTGATCTTCATGAAGACCAGTCCCATTCTTTCGGCCATATATTCCATCAGGGTAGTTTTTCCATATCCAGGCGGAGAGACCAGAAGAAGCATTCCCATTCTGTCTGTTCTTTTATCGGTACCGGCAGTTCCCAGCTGCTTGGCAAGGTTGGCACCGATCAGAGGGAAATAGACATCATTGATCAGTTTATTTCTCACAAATGAACTCAATACCTGAGGTTTGAAAGTATCAAGTTTCATCGCTTTTTTCTTTTCATCCACCCAGCTGTACTTCAATTCCTGAAGCCGTTTGTATTTAGGAACGGTAACCGTATTAAAATGACTAAGACGGGATACAAATTCAAAGTAGCTAAGATGGTATTCCGTATCTTTTTCAAGAGACTTCAGTTCTTTTATGGTGACTTCATAAGAAATGTATTTGATATTATTCGGATCAAACTTCTGACTGATGATAAATACTGCTGCCTCCTGTATAATATCTTGGCCAGCCCCAGAATTAAAGGCTTTTAGCGCGCTTTCTGCAATATAATAACATGCCTGAGGGTATTGATACATTGCCTGCAACTGGCTGATAAACTCCAGGTCTTTGCCTTTTTCCTTCAGTTCTTTCATGAAAAGTTCATATAATCCAGCCGCTTTTTCTGAGATCAGGAAGTTTTCTTTGTCTTCCTGTTTAAGGTATATGGCAGCATTGATACAATCCGTTTCTTTAAAAACACCATGGGCCGATGCAAAAGATTTCATTTCCTCCGAAATTTCTCTGATTAAATACTCAAATCCCTGTTTTACAGTGAATGATTGAGCAATAATAGCGGCTGCTTCAAACTGTTTGGTATAATATTCTTTTCTTTCACTTTCCAGGAAAAACCAGAAAAGCTGTGCCAGTGCTCTTTCCTGTGCAGTAAACCTCATCAGTCCCAATTCATTGTGCATCTGCTGAAGTTTCAATACAATTGTCTCAGCATCTTTATCATGAATTCCTTTTACCAATCCTTCTCCGAAATGCTCTGCTGTAAACTGCTGTACAGCCTTTTCGTTTTCAATCTCTGAAGTTATTTCCTTGTGAGCGGAAAACACATTCCAGGCAAGATATTCAAATCTTTTTACCGTGCTATTTTCTGATACAAATTCCTGATTCCAGACTTCTTTGAATTCATCTGCTGTGAAATTCAAAGGTTCATAAAAGCTTGTTCCGGTAAGGTGATAGTAATATTGGGCATTTCTAAGCACCAAAGTAAGATCCAGCTTCTGCTGATTGACTGCAAATTTATAGTCTCCCAATGCAATGACGCTTTCTCCGTCTGCATAGATCTCTTTTTTATCTTTAAGCTTTCTTACCGCTTCTTGTTGTAATGTTTTTAACAGCGTCTGAATTTCCTCAGATTTTGCTGAATCTTCCAGCTCTGCAAGCTGTCTTGAAAGATCCTTCACTTTCTCCACCATCAGATCAGCTGCAAAGTAACCGTTGATCTCATTTTCAGAGTCAAAAGATTCTGCTTTGGTCTGTACAGATTTCAGGATTCTCTGCGCAGCATCAAAAAGATTCTGAGTCCTTTTATTTCGTGTTTCGGTAAGTTGTACTCTTTTATTCTGGAAATGTCCGTAAACTTCTTCTCTTTTAGTTCCTATCTGCTGGATAAATTCTTCGAAATCAATAAATTTCGTTTCCATTTCTTCCAACTGGATGGAAAGTTTGGTGAGATATTCATCACATTTTTCCGGAGTTTGCGAAAGTTCCAGAAAATTGATCACCGATTGGTCAAACAGGGTAATCTGAGCCTGAAAATCTGAAGCGAGTTCTTTTCCTGAAATCTCTCTTTTTCTTTTGCTGAGCTCCAGCCTTTCCTGATTCAGCCTCGCAAAAATCAGAGATATGTTTTCAATAATCTGGGTAGACTGGGAGGTGTCTTCAATTTTAAGGTTATTGACAATATCCACCAACAATTCCAGCTGCCCGGAAAGGAGATTGATATTTTCTTCAATTGTTTTGGCATCAATGGCTTTCTGCAGTCCAATAATATCTTCGGAAATCTTCTCAGCTCTTTCTTGATAAGGTAATAATGCTCCCTCCTGAAGCAGAAATTCCACACAGGCATTTGACAGTTCTGTATAACGGTCTGCAAGAGATTTTTCCAACGCATCCAGCAAAATTGTGTCTGCATATTTAAGCGCTCTTGCTCCCGTCACTTCTCCTCTTAAGGCTCTGATCTGAGAAAGAGCATCAATATATTCAGTAAGCTGAGAATAGTGAAGCCTTTTGGTATCATCAAGAATTTTATCACAGGACAACTTTATTTTTTCTAAAGTTTCCTCTGTATTTTTCCTTTGTTCTACTACTTTTTCGTACTCATTGATGGCCGAATGCGCAATCGCTCTGATCTCTTTCAATGGCTGATCCAGTTTCTGAACCTCATCTTCACCAAGGAAATAATAAGTATCCAGAATAAAGGTGGAAAGCTTTACAATATCATCATACAAACCGCTGTAAGAGTCTTTTTTGTTCAGAAGAGTGATCAGCTCCTGGCTCTCTGCCATTACTCTTACAATATCTTTATTTCCTATTTTGTAAAGTAAACTGTCAGCTTTATCCGCATTAGGCAGCAGTTCTTTAGAAAAAGGAGTCTGCCAGATCTGAGCCAAATGATGCTTAGTGGTTTCAATACTTTCTCTGAGATAGATCAGTTTTCCATCATTGAGAAACGTAAATCCACTGCATCGGATTGGTATTTCGATGGTTTGGGTGATGATATTATAAGAAATCAACTGATAATTGTTGGTTTTATCATCGTAGAAAACGTATAAAAAATTTTCTCCGTTAGGCTCAATAATTGTTTTGAGATAGTAAAGTCTGTTCTGATCCTGAGAAATTACTTTTAATCCACCGGTCTGCAGGGCATATCCGTTTGAAAACAATACCCCTTGATTTTCCGGAAGCAAAAGCCCTGAATATTTAAGGGCATCTGCTCTGGAAACGGTCTTTTCTTTGTGGTTATAAATAAAATAGCGTTCTGTTTCCTGATAGGGTTTTATTTTAAACAAAACAAGATTATCGAGATCACAGAAATGAATCTCAGCATCGTCCAGATTCTGATCTTTATGAATAACATCTTCAGAGTAAATTCCTTTTCCTGTATCTGTATTGTCTTCTACTTTGATGGTAATATCTCCACCAATACTTTCTACGAAAACTTTATCTGCTAAAGAAATATGAGGATGTTTCCCAGATCTCTGCATATCTCTCGTGGCCTTTGTCCATACAAAACCATGCTGCTGAGGGTAAGAGGTCTCGGAAGCACTTCTTGAGTCTACATAGACCAGTTGATTTTCTTTGACCAGCCATTTAAAGGCTTTGATATCTGTGGTACTTTCGGACAGCTGGAAAACCATATACAGATAGTTTTCGGTGAAGGTAAACCTGGCAAAGAAAGTATTTCTGTAATATTTGTAAAGGTTTTTGAACTCATCAATGAAAACCTCATCATTGATCAGGGTTTGAAGCTGAGGTTCAAACCGGTCATTATTAATTGTATATATTGAAAAAACGTCCGAAATATTGATCTCCGTCTGAAGTCCCAGGTGGGCATTAAACCCGAATATCAGGTGATCACCCAGTGAATAGATATCTTTGGCTATACAGCTGTGATCCGTTGAAATTCTTTCATTGGCAATGAGTGAAAAATCTACCCCGCCAAATATATTTTTACGGTTTTCATTAAGCTGCTGAAGTCTCTGAATCAGGTTATTCTTCTGCTCATTTAAACGGTTCTGAATAATTTCGTAAGTTCCGGAATTAAGTTGTTCTGACATCGTTTTTATTTAGGTTGTCATCACTGCTGTCTCACAGCAGATATTTGTATAACTTGTGGTACTTTGAAAATTTTTTGATATAAACCTTATAGGTTTTTAAAACCTATAAGGTTTGAGGCTTAGAATCTCTTAAAGTATCTAAAGCACTCTTGCATTATATATGGTTATTGTTCACCGGCTTGTTTTCCACGCCCAGGTGTTTCGCCATATCCAGCGCTCTTTCCAGAATTCCTTTTTCCTGATGAGAGGCAACGCCGTTCAGTTTAAAGATCAAAGAAGCAATGCTCATATTTTTGATGTCATCAGATGAGATTTTGTATTTATCTACCATTCCCATCACTTTTCCGATGATGTTTTCCCCATCACCCAGAAGGTTTTCTTTTACAATCTGCGCGTTTTCGCTGTGGCTGATGAATTTATCCAGTCCTTTTCCTGCAGAAACCTGTCTGATAACATTGTCGAAGAATGTATTATCACCTCCTACGATATCAATTTTTGCAGATTTGAAAGCTTCCGCCAATACCATAGACTGCGCTTCTGCGATATCTTTCTGAATAGCGATCTGAGCCAGTTCCACATCTTTTTCTTTGGCAAGCTGAAGACGGAATTCTTCGTGGTCTTTACCGGCATCATTCAGTTTCTTCATGGCTTCTGCTTTCTCTGTGATTCCTGCTGCTTCTGCCAATGCTTTTTCTTTGATGACTTCTGCCTGGGCAATTCCTTCTTTTTTATTGGCATCTGCTTTTTTCTCAATCACTGTAGCTTCTGCAACTCCCTGTCTTTCTGCAGCATCTGCTTTTGCATGCATTACCTGAGCTTCTGACAATCCTACGGTTGCTTCTTCTTTTGCTTTAGCATCTGCAATAATCTTACGGGCTTCTGCTTCTTTTTCTGCGGCATCTCTTTTCGCCTGTGCTTCAATGACATATTTCTGCGCATCTTTTTCTGCTGCCAATCTGCGGGATTCTGCGGCTCTTGTTTCCTCGATCAGTTTTTTCTCTGCTTCCTGAGTGGCAACAGTAATTTCTACCTGCTTATTTCTTTCTGCTGTTTTGAAGGCTTCCAGATCTTTGATTCCCTGCTGCTCTTCTACAACGGTTTTTTCCATTGTCAAACGTTCACGGATCGCATCCTGAATACTTTTTTTCTCCAGCTCTATGGCTTTCTCTTTTTCAATCTGGGCAAGAGAGACAATTCTTTCTCTTTCTGTAGCTTCAAGGGCTTTATCTTTCAATACTCTTTCGGTTTCTACCAGATCTGCACGTTCTTTATTTTTAGCAGCGATAACGACCTGACGGAGTTTATTTTCTTCAGCAATCTGCAGTTTTTCTTCTGTAGCAATGCGAACAGTTTCATATCTCAGACGTTCTTCTTCTTCTACTTTCAGAATTTCTGCATTTTCACGGGCTTTGATATTGGCGACTTCTCTTTTTTGAGATTCTTCTTTTTCTGCCAGCTGTTTTTCAAGCTCAAGAATGGCTTCTCTGGCTTCTACATTTTGTTTTGTAATGGTTTTTTCTTCATCACGGCGAACCTGATTGGCTTTAATATTTTGGGTCGCTGTCAGTTCTGTGATTTTCTTAATCCCTTCAGAATCAAGAATATTGTCTTTATCTAATTTATCAATGGAAGTCTGCTCAAGGTAGTCTATGGCGCAGTCATCCAGCACATATCCGTTAAGATCTGTTCCGATGATATCAAGGATTTCCTGACGGAATTCGCTTCTTGCTTCATATAATTCTGTAAAATCAAATTTCTTTCCTACCGTTTTAAGGGCTTCTGAAAATTTTGCTTCAAAGAGTTCCCTCAACGTCTGGGCATCAGAAGCACGCTGACAGCCAATGGTTTGACCTACATTCACAATATCATCCACTGATTTGTTGACGCGGATAAAAAATGCGACCTGAATATCTGCTCTCATATTGTCTTTGCAGATTAATCCAGCTCTTCCCTCTCTCGAAATCTCCAGTTTTTTTACAGAGATATCCATAGATTCCATACGATGAATAATGGGAATGACAATACCTGCATTAAAGAAGACTTTTGTACCTCCATAACCAGTTCTTAAAATAACGATTCCCTGAACGGTTTTTTTATACATCGATAAAATCCAGAAAATCAATCCGATTGATGCTACCACAGCAACAACAATTCCAGCAATTAAAGGTAAGTTCATAGTTTTATAAGTTTATAGTTTATATATAGATTGTGTTTTTTGTTTTTATAGAAATTGACAGATGATATCCAGGATATAGTTCATCAGAATCAAAAAAATAGTTATCATGGTTATTAGTTCTTATTTTTAATATCTTATTGACCGCTGTACATAGTAAATCCTTTTTTCGGGTTCTTCATCTACAATCATAACACGGCTTCCATGTTCAAGTCTGCTTCCGTCTTTACTTCTTACCATCAGCGTCATAGGATCACTTCCGATAAAGACTTCCATCATGCCTATTTTATCATCCTGAATGCTTGATTTTAAGCGTCCTTCTCTTCCTAAAAAGGCATATGATAATTCACCTTTATGATTGATTTCCTTAAAAAAAGGGTTCAGAGGCTTTAAAATTATTCTTGTTAATAGCATTCCTCCGATCATTAATGGAAAGAGAATCAGTATTCCTGCCCAGGTAGGAAGTGGAATGAAATAATTCAGATAAAATGATCCCAGCCAGGTGATCAGCAATGAAAGGGTAAGAAAATACGTTACCGGAACAATATCCAGATTAAGAAATTTCAGGAAATGCATCCATGCCGAAGGGTCGTGATCAGGGGTGTGAAGATGACCATCCGGAACGTCTATATCTGCATCTGTATCCAGATCGGAATGAATCCCAACATCGATATCCAGCCCTGTAAGAATGGTAAAGAGCCAATACACCACTGAAAGCCCCAGAAGAACTGTCAGCACCGTATTCACCGGAGAAAATGCTACATTTAAAAATTCCTGAAAGGTCATATATTAGCCTTTTTTAAGTGTTTCTTTTAATCTGTTTAAGGCTTCTTCAGCCTTTTTATCACTATTGTTCACTATAGCATCTATTTCTTCATCAACGCTTTTTCCTGATTTTGAAAGGTCAGAATAGGCTTCAGCAAGGGCTTCCTGCTGTACAACACGATCTTTCAGTTTTTCCAGCATGCTTACCGTGCTTCCGGTATCCATCTGGGTCATCTTCTGATTGATATCTTTCGTAGCTTCACTTACCTGAACTCTTGCTTTCAGGGTTTTCAATTCATTTTCCCATTTGGTAATACTTGATTTCAGGTGATTGATATTTCCCTGCATCTTTTCGCATTCTTCGTACAGTTTTTCATGTTCTTTCTGAAGAGCATCTGCATTTTCCTGAGAAGCAGTTTGTCTTTTCAGGGCTTCTTTAGCAAGACGGTCTGCTTCTGCCGTTCCTACCTCTCCTTTTTCTGCTCTCTGAACAATGACTATAGCTTTATTATAGTAATCTTTGGCCGTCTGCCCTTCTGTTTCCGCTTCATTCTTTTTCCGGATGGCAAGCGCTTTTAACTGTGCAAGTGCTTCTATGCTTTTTGCCAGCTGTTCTTTCATTTCACGGATTCCCTCTTGCGTTAAATTGATTGGGTCTTCAAAGTTTTCGATCACAGAATGGATCTCTGCCTTTCCTATTGTTAACAATCTTTTGAAAATGTTCATTTTAAATATCTTTTGTGAATTACTTACTCATTTCTAGCATTTCTGTTGTAAATTCCCCCACAAGGATTCCCAGAGAATTGATGGAAGCCATTACTTCGTTTTGTGCCATATTATCGGTAGGAAGTGTGTCTCTGAAAATCACACGCCTTCCTGTACCGTCCAATGCAAATGCTCCGTGAACAATGTCCCTGTTTTTCTGAAGCAGTCTCAGGAATATTTTTTCTGACGGGTTTTTGATTTCAAAAAGAAACTGTTCCATAATCAGAATAGAATCTGATATTATAAGGATCATGTTTTTTATCCCGTTGGATTCTTTTTCAATGATTAAGATTCTCTGAGCTTCATCCTCCAGCGTGATGTTAAACTCATAATCTAACAACCACTCTTTGACCGTTCTGAATATTTGATTTCTCATGATGGCTGGTTTAGTGTTTTATTTTTTCGTCTACACAAATATAAAATAAAATTTTCAAAATGCAAATATTATTAGCAATTATTTATTCCAGATTCTCTATCTTTGCAAAAATGATTAGACAAAATGAGCTTCTTTGGAACTAATATTAAGAAAATAAGACAGGTAAAAGGACTGAGCCAGAAGGCTTTTGCTGATTTATTTGATTTAAACAGAGGGGTAATAAGCTCTTATGAGGAAGGACGTGCAGAACCTAAGATTGAGACAATATTAAAGGTTGCCAATCATTTTAACCTTAATCTGGATAAATTACTGACTGAAATCATCCAGGTAAACCAATTGGTAAGCGTTTCCGATATTGATCAGCTTATGCTTTTTCCGGAACTGGCTATACAAAACAGCAAGGAAACACAGGCTAAAACGGAAGATAGTAATCCAAATTCGCCTATATTGCAAAAAATATTAGCATCCGTTGATTTGATTTATGAATTTACTGCAGAAAAACAATTGCTTTTTAATTATCACTACGGAGACATTTTATTTTTAAATAAGACAGATCCGGAAAAAGAAGCCTTATCAAGTCTGGTGCTATATAAAGACAGCCGTCTGCAATATCCATCCAACATTAAAATTAAAAACGCTGAATACCAGCAGTATTATAAGATTGTAGGCTATGTTTCTACCGCAGATAAAAATATTTTCACCGATATTTTTGAAAGGCTGGAAAAACTCGAAGATAAAGTCAAAATTAACGGATAAAAGCAGTAAAGAATGTTTAAGCCTTTAATCTCATTTTAATCACCACTTATTGAATAATATAATTCAGGATTTTAAAAAATCCTATATTTAATCTATGTTTCGCATGCTTTTATTTTGATTCTCAGAACAAAAACTAAACTATCGTGTAGTCAAAATCAGAATAAAGACACCTATTTTTGTATTAAAATAGAAACAATGGAAACAAAATATTCCCGAAACAGGTTATACGTACAGCAGGAAGAGCAGCAGGCAATAAAAAATTTTTCTATTTTGCTTGCAGGAAGCGGAATCGGCAGTAATATTGCTGAATGTGCCCTTCGTTTTGGTTTTGAAAATATTACCATTGTGGATGGCGATACTATTGAGCAGTCTAATCTGAACAGACAAAACTATACGCATCAGGATATTTCTTCCTACAAAGCGGAAACCTTATACCACCGGTTGAAAAGCATTAATCCGGAGGCCAATATCCGCTACCGAAGTGAATTTATTACGCCTGAAAATGTTCATGAAATAATCGGAGATCACGATATTGCGATTAACGCATTGGACTTTTCAAGCAATATTCCTGTAGTGTTTGACAAAATATGCCAGGAAAGAGGGATACATGTGCTGCATCCCTATAATCTTGGCTGGGGAGGTTTAGTCGCCGTTCTGGAACCTGGCGGTCTTCCGCTAGATATTCTTTCCGATGAAAATTTTAATGAACTGAAAATGGTAGAGTACATTGCGGGTTATCTGCGGTTTTGGAGAACACCCAATGAGTGGCTGGAAAATATCATCGATGAATATAAGAAGGAGAAAGAAAATCTTCCTCCTCCTCAATTAGCGATCGCATCGTGGATTGTTGCCGGAATGTGTACCCATATAATGTTCAAAATAGCCACAGGAAAGCCCTACAAAACTTTTCCTCAGTTTTATATGAATGCTATTTCCGAATAGCTATTTGTGCATTATATGATTAAATCAGTTTGTAATTGGTGGCATAGGACAGCGCTTCCGTAATATTACTTACTCCCATTTTGTCGAAAAGCTTTCTTCTATGGAACTTTACGGTATCTCCTGTCACGAAAATTTTATCCGCTATTTCATTAATGGTAAGTCCCTGTGCATATAACCGCAGAATCTCGGCTTCTCTTTCTGAGAGCTTCACCTTTTCTTCTTTAATCCATCTGCTATCTTTCAGATCATAATTCCAGATTTCATCAGTTCCCTGCTTTACAATAGAGATATTTCCGGAAGCGTGGTTATGCGATAATGAAACAATACACATTGCTTTCCACATTTTTCCTTCTGAAGATAAGAAAAGAGGGGTCAGCTTATGATTGATAAGAATGGTATTCTTACTTGCATTGACTAAATGAAAATCATAAGAAATGGTGTATAATTTTCTTTCATTTACCGGCAGGTTCTCGTAGAATTCAAATCCTACTTCATTGATTTTAAACAACAGGTCCAGGTCTTCTTTTTTCACGTGCCGGAAATAGAAAGCATAGCCCATTGTTTCTACTTCTTTGGGGGTATGATCACAAAGAAATAACGGATTATCCGATACATACTCAAAATTCTGCTTCTGATAGTCGATGACATACAGACTCATATAGGTGATTCTTGCAAAGGCTTTAATGACCTCAAGGTAGTCAGAAGTCTGAGTATTCTCTGACTCTGAGATCGAATCAATGCTGTTTTTATTTGAAAAGAATTTTCCAATCTCTTCCATAGTTTAGTTTTTAAGGGTACAGTTTTTAGGTTACTACACTTTAGTGTAGACTTTAAGGAATCTACACTAAAGTGTAGCCTATCCCACTATTCAGTGTAATAATTTTACTATAAAGATAAAAAAAATATGGGACATCTTAACTTTTACTCTTTAAGTAATAAAAACTTATACGAATTAGCAGAATTTGTTGTTACCGAAAATTTTAATCATCATGAAAGTTATTCTGATACGGATCAGTTTAAAGCTGAAGTAGAGGATATATATCATGAAGAAAAGAACTTTAAAAAGTCTAAAATTTTTGTCTCCAGAGATCACGAAGGTAAGATCAATGGTTCTATAAGAGTTTTTAAATGGAACCACAAGGATGTTCTTCCATTGGAGAAACTTTTCCAGATTACCCCATCTTCTTTTATCAAAAATAAAAAGACCCACATCTGGCATATCGGAAGATTTGCTATTAAAAAAGGAATTGATAAAACGGGGTTTGGAATTTTCAAAACATTAATGGCTTACGCAATCAATGAAGTCTGCTGCAATAAAAACTCTGTTGCTATTGCGGAATGTGATGCGAAGCTTCTGAAAGTTCTTAAGCTTATGGGAATTGAAGCCATTACACTGGCCGAACCTATTCATTATCTGGGTTCAGAAACTATCCCCGTAATGCTTACCTATAGCGGGTTGAAAAATTTCCTGGACAAGAATTATCACCTGATGTCAACACAGGAAATAAGTGCTCTACACCAAAGTGTAGTATTACAACAAACCGCCTAAAACTACACTTCCGTGTAGCATCGTTCAAAATACAACATTCTACATTTGAAACATAAAATAAAAGACATGACAAAGAAATACTTAATACCTTTATTATCCTTCATAGGAATGGGCATTCAACTTAATGCTCAGAGTATTTCCGGTAAAGTATCTGATGAAAAGGCAAAAAATGTTTCTTACGTAGAGGTTATTTTGCTGAAAGGAGATGATAAGTTCTCTGCAATTACAGATGAAAACGGACTGTTTTCTATTAAACTTCCCAAAGCAGATTCTTATAAAATGGAATTTTTCCTGAACGGAAGCAAGGTATACGAAGGAAGTGAAAATATAGAAGGCGAGGTGACAAAAAGCTATATTATAAAAGAGAGCCAGCCGGAAAGCCAGGAAATCCAGGCGATCAGCTTAACCCAAAAGAAAAAACTGGTGGAAAGAAAGATAGACCGTCTTGTTTTCAAAGTGGAAAATTCGGTTGCGGCTACGGGAGGGACAGCAATAGATGCTTTAAAAACAACTCCTTTGGTTCGTATTCAGGATGAGAAAGTATCCATTGTAGGAAAAGGTGAAGTTCTGATAATGATTGATGACCGTATTCAGAGAATGTCTCCCGATGATCTTTCAAGTTTCTTAAAATCTATCCCTTCAGATAATATTCAGTCTATTGAAGTGATTACTACCCCACCAGCAAAGTATGATGCAGAAGGAGACAGCGGACTAATCAATATCAAACTTAAAAAAGGAAAAGCCAATTCCTGGAATGCCAACATCGGCGGTAATTATACTCAGAAAACCTATGCAGGAGGCGGACTTCAGGGAGCATTTAATTACAACCGAAACAGACTTTCATTACAGGTTACAGCTAATACTAATTCTCAGAGACTCCGTACTACCTCAGACAGTAAAATCTATTATCCGGATGAGCTTTGGATTCTGAATGTAAAAAATAAGTCTGAAGAGAACAATCTCGGGCTGGGACTTGGCGTAGATTATAAAATATCTGAAAAATGGACAACAGGAGCCAAATATCTGGGGAGTTTTACCAGAAATACCTCATCCAACAGTCCTTTCACCTCAAGATTTAATCCGGCAGGAGCTGTCAACTCCTACATTACATCTGATATGGATGCCAACAATAAACCCAATATGAATTCTCTTAACTGGTATAATACATTTAAGTTAGATTCTGCCGGCACAAAAATCACTACAGATTTTGATTATTTCCATTACAGAAAAAGTGATTACAACTTTTATGCAGGAAATGAACTGGATCCCCTGAAAAATATTCTTCCGGGAAGCTTTTTCTCGGCAACGAATACGAATGTGAACCGTATTGAGAACTATTCCGGAAAAGTAGATGTGGAAATGCCGTTGAAATGGGCTTCTTTAAGCTTCGGGGGGAAATACACTTATACGAATACCAATAACGATCTTGTGGTTATAGATCGTAAAACCGGAACACCAGTCCTCAATACAGATCAGTCGAATATTTTTAATTATAAGGAGCATAATGAAGCTCTATATGTTTCTGCAAGCAAAAAACTGGGTGAAAAATGGGAAACCCAGGCAGGATTGAGAATGGAAGCAACGCAGACAACGGGCTATTCTCACAATCTTAATCAGACCAACAAAAATGATTATGTGAAATTATTTCCCACTGCCTATGTGACGTATAATCCGAATGATAAAAACTCTTTCTCACTTAACTACAGCAGAAGGATCCGCAGACCGAATTTCGATTATCTGAATCCGTTTGTGGTGCGTACAAGCCCTTATTATTATTCGGAAGGAAATCCTTTTTTAAAGCCTTCTATTATTGATAATCTAGAGTTTTCTTATGTGAGAAACCAAAAATGGGTATCCTCTGTGTATTATTCTCAGGTATCAGATTTCAGCCAGGATCTTTCTATTCTGGATCCTGAAACGAATATCACCAGAAGTACACCGTTGAACTATGCCAATACGTATCAGGTAGGAGTTTCCACCTATTACAATTTTAATAAGTGGTCCTGGTGGAACAGCTTTACAGGGTTTAATGTGAATTATCAGAAGGTAAAGTCCAAAACAGATTTCATCAGTTCAATAGACGGATATAATGCCTATTTCTATTCAAATAATGATTTTACACTGAATAAATCTAAAACCCTTTTCTTCAGTGCGAACTACGGGCTTCAGCTTCCGGGACGTTATCAGATCTTTCATATCTCAACGATGAATATTCTGGATGTCTCTATGAAGTTCCTGCTTCTGGATAAAAAACTGACGCTTACGGTTACCGGTATGGATCTTTTGAATGGCCAGCGACCTGTGATCACTTATGAGTCTAACGGAGTGAAAACAGACTTCACCAGCTATGGCGACACCAGAGGGGTAAGGGTTTCTTTAAGCTACAAATTCGGGAACAAGAACCTGAAATCTGAACAGCAGAGAAATTTCGGGAACGAGGACGAAAGAAACAGAATTAATTAATCAACTATATACTTGCAAGTAGGGTCCAATAAAGGTTTTATGACTTGAAAAGATAACCACAATCAACTATTCTAAAAATTTTAAAATCATGCACAAAATTAAATTAACAAAAGGTTTACAGATCAACAAAGAGCAAATCAGCAAATTACAGGAAGAGCAAATGAACAGCTTAAAAGGAGGGGTTAACAGCCTTCAGGCAGCGGCCCAGTCTTGCGGACAGTGTTCTTGCGGTGGAAACACAATTGTAAAAACAAGAGCAGCTCAGTAATCAGCACTCCCAATCACATTTAAAATAAACAATAACATTTAAAATTAAACATCATGAACAAAATGAAATTATCTAAAGGACTACAAATCAACAAAGAGCAAATCAGCAAATTACAGGAGGAGCAAATGAACAGCCTAAAAGGAGGAGTTAACAGCCTTCAGGCAGCGGCCCAGTCTTGCGGACAGTGTTCTTGCGGTGGAAACACTGTGGTAAAAACAAGAGCAGCTCAATAATCAGCACTCCCAATCACATTTAAAATAAACAATAACAATCAAAATCAAACATCATGCACAAAATTAAATTAACAAAAGGTCTACAGATCAACAAAGAGCAAATCAGCAAATTACAGGAAGAGCAAATGAACAGCCTAAAAGGAGGAGTTAACAGCCTTCAGGCAGCGGCCCAGTCTTGCGGACAGTGTTCTTGCGGTGGAAACACTGTGGTAAAAACAAGAGCAGCTCAATAATCAGCACTCCCAATCACATTTAAAATAAACAATAACATTTAAAATTAAACATCATGAACAAAATGAAACTAACTAAGGGTCTTCAAATCAACAAAGAGCAAATCAGCAAATTACAGGAAGAGCAAATGAACAGCCTAAAAGGAGGGGTTAACAGCCTTCAGGCAGCGGCCCAGTCTTGCGGACAGTGTTCTTGCGGTGGAAACACTGTGGTACAAACAAGAATAGCGAAGTAATCTTCTCCTATAAAAGAGGGAGAGATGTTCATCAGTCTCCCTCTTTTAAAAAAAATTATATAATCTCACAGCTCTCACATCATGCAAAAAGAAAAATTAATCATCTCAGAAATAGAAGAATGTATCCGTAAAAAAGAGACATCCCTTACCGGAATAGGTCTTAATAACGGGATTCTAAGTGCTTCAATGTTCTATTATTATCATTATCTGATGACCCGGGAATCGGAATCTTTAGAACTGGTAACCCATTATATTGAAAAGTCTCTGTCTGTTTTAACAGAGGATTATAAGAGTCTTCATTTTAATGATGAAATAAGAGAGCTGGGATTATATCTTATATTCCTGAAACAGCAGGAAGTTTTAGACAATGAAATAGATTCTTTACTGGAGAATATAGATGACATTCTGGAAGAAATTCTGATCCAGAAAACACAAAACGGAGATCTTGACCTTACCAGCGGTTTTCCGAGCTTTGCCAAGTATTTCGTTTTGAGAAATCTTGAGGATAAAAAACATCTGATAAACAATACCTTGGATAAAATCATTGAGCTTACTCAAACTCACGAAAGCGGAAGCTACTGGAAATTTGATCTTCGCAATAAAGAAAATCCATATGTAGAACTGGGCTTAGGGCACGGAACTACAGGAGTCATCAACTATTTGTTATTCCTTTACAAAAATAACATCTACACTCCGGAATCTTTAGCGCTTATTCACTCCGGACTTTCATTCATCTGGAGCTGTAAAGAAAGCACTACAGACCATATCTCTCTTTTCCCGTTCAATGCCTTTGAAGATGTTTATATAGATTATCATAATCTGGCTTATGGGGAAATAGGAATTGGCTATACTTTTTACAATGCCGGAATTCTTTTAGACAATAAAGATTATTGTGACAAAGGACTGCAAATACTGATCAATACCACAAAATTTAAAGATCCTGATCAGTCTGCCATCCTGGAACCGGGATTAATTTATGGTTCTGCCGGATTATCCGCTTTGTACAAAAACCTTTATCATCTTACCGAACAGGATGTCTTTCTGGAAGCCAAAGACTACTGGCACCAGCATCTTCTTCGGTCTAAGAAAAATGAAAATGAGCAATGGGCAGGATTCAATGCCTACTACAATGCAGAATATGACAATATCAACATGGCTTTAGGCCAGGGAATAGCAGGAATTGGTATTAATCTGATGAGCAATATCATTACAAACCATCACAATTATGTTTCATTCTATAATTACGATCTATAATGGAAACTCTACAATCTCAAAACATAACAATCCTTCTTCAGGAATATGATCAGAAACTGCTGGATTTTGATTATGGAAATTTACCGGACGGATTGCTTTATGGAAAACTGGGACTTCTGCTTTATTTTCTTGCACAGTATCAGATCTCCGGAAATGATATCTATGTGAACAAAGTAGGCGCTATCCTGGAAGAAGTATTTGAAAATGGCAACCTGCAAAAAGAAAACAACGTATACACCCTCCCGAATCTATCCAAAGGAATGACCGGACTGGGCATTATTCTGAACCTGCTGAAACAGGACGGACTTATTCAGGATGATTTTGATGAACAGATTGCAGACATCGGAGAACTGATCTTCCAACAGTCTGTCACCATGCTGAACGAAAACAATTACACTTTTTTTGATGGACCCATAGGAAATCTTCACTATTTCAACACCATCAGAAACGAAAAATACAGCAGCGAAATCGTAAACATACTTTATGACGAATGTATTTCTCACCCCACTCCATTTGAAAACAAGCTGAACGACAGCTATGCAGATGGTATCAACTTAGGATTCAATTATGGCTATCTTTCTATTGTTAATAATCTTTTGGCCCTTCCGGAAATAACGGAAAAAGCAAAACATATTATTAACTCATGCCTGGATTTCATTATCTCCAATTTTGATGTTCATGAAGTAGAAAATGCCAGAATATATAAACCATACAATTACAAAATAGCACAAAACCGGCTGAAGCCTTTTCATAATAACAGACTCTGCTGGTGCAACAGTGATCTTTCCTTCTCTTATCTTCTTTATAAAACAGGAGAAACACTACAGGAAAACAGATACACAGAAATGGCCCGCGAACTGGGTCTGGAAACAACCAAAAGGAAAGTAATGGCCAACACAGGAGTAGAGTTTATCCAGTACTGCCACGGAACCTCAGGACTTGTACAGCTTTACCATGAGCTTCATGAAAAAGACAGCCATCCTGAGTATGAAAAAGCTAAAAATTTCTGGACAAAAAGATCGCTGGAAATCCTGGAAAACGAACTGGATCAGCCATTCACATTGGAAGACAGCAATTTACTCTTCGGAAAAACAGGAGCCCTGATTGCTCTGAATGACAAAATAGACCAAACGAAATACCTAAAATTTTTACTGTAACATGAAAACAAAAAGCATAGGATTACTAGAACTAGGATACAGAAGCGGCAAAGATTCCATCACTGCTCTTAACGATGTAGTTGATTATGCCCTTCATGCAGAGAGATTAGGATACAGCAGATTCTGGCTGGCAGAGCATCATTATTCCCATCTTAAGAATCTTGCCTTTTCAAATCCGGACATCGTGATTGCCATGATTGCCGGAATGACGGAAAAAATAAGAGTAGGATCCGCAGGAACTTCAGTACCGAGCTATTCTCCTTATGCTGTGGCTACCAATTATAAGCTGATCAACAATATATTCAACGGGAGAATAGACCTTGGCCTGTCCAAAGGCATCCCTGAAAGTAATCATACGAAAAACCTTTTAAACCCGGACATTCTTGAAAGAGGCTCCGGAGTGGTCTTCAAAGAAAATGCCCGCATGATTCATGAACTTTTTTATTCTGAAGCAGAAAAGAATGAAAAAGAAGGCATTCTGATCCCTCCTTACGGCGGACTGATCCCGGATCTATGGTATCTTTCCTCTTCCCTGAACAATCTGGATGACGCCGTCAGTTTATACTCAAATTATTGTGTATCAGCATTTCACGGAAACGGAAAATTCCTTGACAGTTTTGAAGGTAAAAAAGAAGAGATCAACAGATATAAAGAAACATTTATACAGAAAAACGGATTTGAACCCAAAACATCACTTGCTCTGGCAATCAACCTCTCAGAAATCAGTGAAATAAAGTCTGACGCAGATGAATCCGAAGCGTTCAAAATTCTACACCTCAGCTTTGAAGAGCTTTTTGAACTCATTGAAAACCTGGATGATCAACTGGCCGTAGATGAATTCATCTTATATGATACGGAACCCGACAGTGATAAGAAAATAGAAAACGCTGAAACGATAAGCAATCATTACAACTTACAATCTATTCAACATGAAAACGCAGTTAGATAACATTAATATTGGCTTTATGAGAAACGCTTTGTACTCATTCAGACAATATAACAACATACCGAAAAATACAGCAGATCTTGATCATTTTGTTCTGGAACTGTGGAATGATGAGGTCTTCAGAGAATCTGTTTTCTTAGCATCTTATGAGCTGTATAACGAATGGGCAAGATTATGCCAGAACGATTCATCTTTATCCCAGGTAAAGAGAAACAGAATTAACAATTCTATCCTGAAATACTATATCAGAATTACCACCAGGTCTACTCCGTTCGGAACATTTGCTTCTCATTCCGCTTTTGAACTGAACGCAGAACATAAAAATATTGAAGCCGGAAATATGGATTCTATCCACCGGTATACAACGCTGGACCTGTCTTTCCTTTTTCAGGTTATCGCATTGATCAACAGAGACTTTCCGGAAGTTCACGAATATGAGCTTAATGACTCCGTCTATAAGCTGGGTGATTATTACCGATATATCGAAACTACAGTACAAAATGAAAAAAGAGTTTACACGCTCAGCTCATTGGAAAAAGACGAGCTTCTGGATTTTCTGGTTGAAAACACAGCCAATAAGTCTTACTCATTCGACGGCCTGGTGGCTCTGGTAGCAGAAAACGTAGAAGGAGTTTCTGAAGAAGATGCTAAATATTATATCTTCAGCCTGATAGATGCCCAGTTCTTTAAAAGCAATTTTGATATCTGCCTGAATGAGCATTCTCCACTATGCCAGATCATTGAATATTTACATTCGAAAAAAGGCATTGCTCCTGAACTGGATGCTTACCTTGATACCCTCATCAGAATGGACGACTATATGAAGCTGCTTAATTCAGGAGTAGGACAGCCTCAGGAATATTACAGTGAAATATTTGCCCTTGCCAACCAGTTCTCCATATTATATGACAGAAAATACCTGATTAATTCTTCATTAAAAAGAACCCTTGATTTCTCTCCGGTTACCAGAGAAGATCTTTCCAAAATCAAAAAAGGAATCAATACCTTAGCCTGTTTTTGGGACAAAGGAAGCGAAACGGTGAATGAAAACTTAGAAAAGTTTAAAACAGCTTTTTACACAAGATATGAAGAAAGCCTGGTCCCTTTGGTAGAAGTGCTGGACAATGAAAGCGGCATCGGGTATATTCAGGAACAAAACAGTGAAAACGATTTTTCTTCTCTTTTAGATACGTTAAGCTGGCCCAATTCTAACACGGATTCTTTTTCCATCACTTACAATAAAAAGATTCATGAATTCTGGAGAAGACTCATCAATAAAGCCAACATTAACGGAGAGACTTCTATAGATCTCAGCCAGCATGATATCAGCAATCTTCAGAATACGGAAGAAGTAAGCCTGGCAAGATCTCTTGCAGTAATGATAGAAAAGGTTTCTGATAAAATTGCTATTTCTTCTGTAGGAGGTACCAGCGGAGCCAACCTTATCGCCAGATTTTCCAATGAAGATGAAGAAATCCTTGCCCCGATGAACAGAATCATTAAAGAAGAACAGAACGATGATCATTTTATTTACGCAGAACTGCTTCACCTACCTGATAACAGAGCCGGAAATATCCTTCTGAGACAGGTAAAAAGAGGAAACCAGCTTTCTTATCTTACGAAACCTTCTGCGTCGGAAAATACCATCAGCCTGACGGACCTTTACATTAAAATGATAGATAAAAGAATCGTTTTATTCCATAAAGAACAGAATAAAGAAGTAAAAATCTTCCATTCTACCGCTCATAATTTTGATTATAATTCGCTGCCGGTATACCAGTTTTTATGTGACCTCCAGCATCAGGATATTTCCACTGCATTGGTTTTAAACATTGGGGATACCAATTACCTGATGTATGATTATATTCCCCGCATCACCTTTGGTAATGATATCATCTTTACGCCGGCATTATGGCGAGTATACCAGAACGAAGTATCAGGAATAAAGGCCAAAAACAATACGGAAAGCATTAAAAAATTAAAAGAATATCTATCAGATAAAAAAGTTAACCGATATTTCTTTATTGCTCAGGGAGATAACAAATTACTGATCGATACGGAAAATGATAACCTTTTATTATTCCTTGTGGATGAACTGAGATCCAAAGAAATGGTGACACTTACAGAATGTCTTTATGATCTTGAAGCAGATGAATTCAACAATGAGATTATCATTCCCATGATCAACAGAAATTATACAGCATTTAAAACTGAGCTTGACCCGCATCTTTTCAATGCCAGTATTGCTGATCATAAGTTCATCCCGGGAAATAAATGGCTTTACTATAAAATTTATTGCGGAAACAAGTTCTCAGACAAAATATTACAGGATGTGTTTCCGGAGCTTTTAGAACAGCTTAATGAAGAAGATCTGATCAAAAAATGGTTCTACATCAGGTACAGTGATCCTGATAATCATATCAGACTAAGGCTGGAAATTAATGATAATGACCTTACCAATACAGCGCAGATCATTACAACTTTCAACGATTATTTTGATAAATATATCAGCGAAGGAATCATTAATAAAGTGGAAATGGGAACCTACGACAGAGAATATGAAAGATATGAAGGTGAATTTATTGACACTGCGGAACATATCTTCCACTATGACAGTAAACTGACAGTGAATCTGTTAAAGAATATTCCGAACAACGATGATCTTTGGTTATATGCCATCAAAAGTATTGACGTCTATTTTGATGTCTTCAGAATGGATCTGGATAAACGGCATGAAGTGATCAGTAAAATCTATACCCAGTTTCAGAAAGAGTTTAATGTAGACAGCAACCTGAAAAAGCAGCTTGACCTTAAATACAGAAGCAACCTGAATATCATCAGCGAAATTGTAGAAACGGATGGCAATCCATACTTCTCAGAGTTTGTTAATGCGGTCACAGAAAACTGTAAGGAAATAGAAAAGCTCAGGACCATTCAGAAAGAAAGATTAGTGAGCAGTTTTATTCACATGCATATCAACAGGCTGATAAGATCCAGACACAGAATGCATGAACTGATCATCTACGGCATCGTAGAAAAGTATTACAAAATGAAAATCGGCAAAAGAAAATATCTAGTATCATGAAGCTAAAATTTATCCCTCAACACGACCAAATGGACTGCGGTCCTGCATGTATCGCAATGGTGGCTTCCTACTTCGGCAAGCAGATTCCGTTACATTTTTTGAAAGAAAATGCCAACCTATCCAGAGAAGGAGTTAGCTTACTGAGCATCAGTGAACTGTGCGAAGATATTGGATTTGAAACGTATCCTGCCAAGCTTACATTACAGACCCTGGATGAAAACGGCAGCCTGCCTTGTATTCTTCACTGGAATAAAAATCATTTCGTGGTACTTATTGATGTAAATAAAAGCCTTATTTCAGGAAAAAAACGCTACAAAATTGCAGATCCAAGCCACGGAATGATCTGGATGAGCGAAAAAGACTTTCTTAAAAGCTGGCTGTCTGACGGAGAAACCGGAATTGCCCTTTTTGTAAGCCCTACCAACAGCTTTTACCAGCAAACCTTCCCGGAAGAAGATAAACTGAGTATTTCTTTTGCCATGAAATATTTCAAAGAGCACAAAAACAAATTCCTCTTTTTATCCGGAATGCTGCTTATCGGTAGCTGCCTGAGCCTTGTATTTCCATTCCTTACGCAAACACTTATTGATAAAGGAGTTAACACAAAAGACGTAGATCTTATTACCATCATTCTGGTCTCTCAGGTCGTTTTATATTTAGGAAGTATCACGATAGAAATTCTCAGAAACTGGCTGATGCTTTATATCGGGACCAGAATCAGTATTTCCATTATTTCAGACTTTCTGAAGAAAATGCTTCTCCTTCCAATGGGCTTTTTTGATACCAAAATGAAGGGAGATTTTACCCAGAGAATCCAGGATAATGAGAGAATAGAAGATTTTCTTACCTCTCAGAGCCTTATGACTTTCTTCTCTATGGTTACTTTTCTAGTGTTTTTCGGAGTGCTTTGGTATTATAACGTTACAATTGTGCTTATTTACTCATCATTGACGGCATTATCATTGGTTTGGGCTCAATACTGGCTGAAAAAAAGAGAAATTCTGGATTATTACAGATTCCGCGAAAAAGGACAAAGCCAGGAAAGCGTTTATGAGATCCTGAACGGAGTTTCTGAAATGAAGTTAAATCAGTTTGAAGATTACAAAAGACAGGAATGGGAAGGGATTCAGAATAAGCTTTTTAAAACAACCCTTCGGATTTTAAAAGTAGATCAGTTTCAGTTTTCAGGATTTGAATTTCTTAACCAATTAAAGAACATTTTCGTGACGTTCTTTGCGGCATTGCAGGTTGTGAAAGGAAATATGACCATCGGCGAACTATTGGCCATCTCTTACATCATCGGACAATTGAATTCTCCCGTTAACCAGATGATTTCTTTCTTCCGTTCTTTACAGGATGCGAAACTGAGTCTTTCAAGATTAAATGAAGTTCAGAACCACGAAGAAGAAGAAAAAGAAGGAATGAAAGCCCTGGAAATAGGCAATAACCATTCAAAAGACGAAGAGAGAGGAATTACTTTAAATAATGTTTCTTTTCAGTATGAAGGACCCAAATCTCAGTTCGTTTTAAAAGATGTGAACCTGTTTATCCCTGAAGGTAAAGTGACAGCCATTGTAGGAGCCAGCGGAAGCGGAAAAACAACCTTGATGAAGCTTTTATTAAAGTTTTATAATCCTACTCACGGTACCATTCATTATAACGAAGATGATATTCTTACCCTTTCCCCTAAAAGCATCAGAGAAAACTACGGAGTGGTAATGCAGGATGGGTTTATCTTCTCCGACACCATTGAAAGAAATATCGCCACCAGCGAAGTGGAAATCAATACCAGAAAGATGGAAAATGCCGTAAGAGTAGCCAATATTTCTTCTTTCATAGATAATCTTCCGTTAGGATACAGCACCAAAATCGGGGCAGCCGGCAACGGAATCTCCGGAGGGCAGAAACAAAGGGTTCTTATTGCAAGAGCCGTATACAAAAACCCTCATTTTATCCTCTTCGATGAAGCCACCTCTGCGCTGGATGCCGAAAATGAAAAGATCATTCATGATAACTTACAGGAATTCTTCAAAGGAAAAACGGTAATTATTGTAGCCCACCGTTTAAGTACCGTAAAAAATGCAGACCAGATTATCGTTCTGAAAAACGGAGCTGTTGTTGAAAAAGGAAACCACCAGGAATTGGTCAACAGAAAAGCAGATTACTACAGTCTTGTAAAAAATCAGCTTGAATTAGGCAACTAATCACCTCTCAATATATTTTAACCGTTTCGCAGCTTGTGAGGCGGTTTTTTATGCAGCTTATTAAAAAAGAAAACCTTTGTAATGCATTTACAAAGGTTTTTGTTTTAGTCTGGAGAGATTGTAAATCAATTATTTAAAATCTTTATCCTCAATATTCTTATTGTAGTATAAATCTACAAGAGTTGCTTCCTGATTACCATCTTCAGAAACAAAAGTAGATTTGGTAGCATACCAAAGATCCCCGAATTTTTTATAATCGCTTTGTAAAACTGTAGAGAATGTATTCTTTTCACCATTTTCCACCGTTTCTTCTTTGCTTAGAAAGAATGACTTTACATCGTAATACAGATAGGTCACCTTTCCTGTTATATAGGTTGCTTTTATTTTATAATAGATCTTATCCGGATTTTCGTCAATAAGTTCAATCTTGTATAATTTTGGATCTATGTAAGCAAGTTCATTCATGATATACTTTCTGTCGGCCTTATCTTTAAATTCAGCAGGATCAGCCAGCTTTCTCTCACCGTTGACCAGTTCATAACCTGTTTTACCGTCAAACCATGATTTGTAAACAATTCTTCCCTGGTATTCAATTTCAAAGCTTCCTTTATTGGGTACCATTTCTTTGGTAATCCAATACACATTTCGTCCGTCCATTACCGTTTCAGATTTGGAATAAAGCGTTTTTATGCTGCTCAGAAGTTTTTTTCCGCCTTCTGCCTGGATGGCTTTTTCAATAATTTCTTTGGCTTTGCTTTCGCTGGATGTCTGTGAGAATAACGGGTTAGAGGCAGCGATCATGCCAACGACTACAATGGTATTGAATAACTTCATGGTTTTATTTTTTCTGTGGCAAATGTACCAAAAGACATGATATAGTTTTCCTTTTTGATTCACTATTTTTAAATTATAATGAATTAAATATAAAAAACAGACAGGGATTTATTGCATTGAAAACAAAAAAGCCCTCCGTAATCTCTTACAGAGGGCTTTGTACCCCAGACGGGACTTGAACCCGTACGTCCTTGCGGACACAGGATTTTAAGTCCTGCGTGTCTACCAGTTCCACCACCAGGGCATGGTGTGGGCAAAAAAAAAGATTCGAACCAGAGGTTCCAACCTTCTTAATGATTCTAAAAAACCTTTTAGAATAGTGCGGATGAAGGGACTCGAACCCCCACGCCTCACGGCACCAGATCCTAAGTCTGGCGTGGCTACCAATTACACCACATCCGCTGGTTTTGCTGATCTGAATACTCAGATTCAACCTGATTTCCTTACAAATATAAGATTTTTATTTAAAGAACGCTCTCTATTAAAACAAAAAACCCTCCGTAAGATATTACAGAGGGTCTTGTACCCCAGACGGGACTTGAACCCGTACGTCCTTGCGGACACAGGATTTTAAGTCCTGCGTGTCTACCAGTTCCACCACCAGGGCATGGTGTGGAGCGAAAAACGGGATTCGAACCCGCGACCCCAACCTTGGCAAGGTTGTGCTCTACCAGCTGAGCTATTTTCGCATAGTGCGGATGAAGGGACTCGAACCCCCACGCCTCACGGCACCAGATCCTAAGTCTGGCGTGGCTACCAATTACACCACATCCGCTGGTTTTTTATATTGTAAGTTTTAAAGAGCTTGCTTCGTTTTTGTGAGTGCAAATATAGGACAATTTCCTTTATCACCAAACTTTTCAGGAAAAAAAAATAAAATTTCCATATTTTTTTTTCATGCCTTCTTTTATTACATTTCATTTTCATACTTTTACATCGTTAATATTTACGATATGGAATTACAAGGAACGGTAAAGAAACTTTTTGATGCTCAAACATTTGCGAGCGGGTTTCAAAAAAGAGAAATGGTTATTTTGACCCAGGAACAGTATCCACAGCCGATAAACATAGAATTTTTGTCTGATAAAATCAGTTTATTAGATAACCTTAAAGAAGGAGAAAACGTAAAGGTAGGAATCAACATCAGAGGAAGAGAATGGGTTTCTCCTCAGGGTGAAACGAAATACTTCAACTCTATTACGGGGTGGAGAATAGAAAAAGTTTCTGAAAATACTTCAGAACCTACTCAGGCTATGCCTCAGCAATCAGCATCTCCAGTTTCTAACGAAAATCCGTTTGCCGGAGACGATGATGACGATTTGCCTTTTTAATTAAAGAATAAAAATCAAATATAAATCCTGCTTTTTGAAGTGGGATTTTTTTTCTAAAAATGGTCCGATTAGACGAAAACGAGATTTCATTTCCTGACCCTGAGCTGTATGATGGGCACGAGGGAGTGGTTGCTTTTGGTGGCGACCTGTCTGTAGAACGTATTTGGTTTGCTTACCAGCTCGGTATTTTTCCCTGGTACAATCCCGGTGAGGAAATCCTTTGGTGGTGTCCCGATCCAAGATTTGTTCTTATTCCTGAAGAATTAAAAGTTTCCAAGTCTATGAGAAAGATACTCAACAGAAATGTTTTTACTTTCTCCGAGAATAAGAATTTCAGAGAAGTGATCAGGAATTGCCAGCAGGCTACAAGAAAAGGACAGTCAGGAACATGGCTTTCTGATGAATTGATGGAATCTTTTATCCGGCTTCATCAATACGGCTTGGCCAAAAGTATTGAAGTATGGCAGGGTGAAGAACTTGTTGGCGGTTTTTACGGATTGCAGATTGGAAATGTATTCTGCGGAGAAAGTATGTTTGCCAGGGTAAATAATGCTTCAAAAGCAGGTTTTATCAACTTTGTAGAAAGCAACAAAGACAACCTTGAGTTAATTGACTGCCAATCACATACAGAACATCTGGAGAGTCTGGGGGCGAAAATGATTCCTAAAAAAGAATTTCTAAAAATCTTACACGAAAATAATGAACGCAGATAAAGAAAAATGGGTTCTTCTGGTGGTTCTGAGTATTATCTGGGGATCATCCTTTATTTTAATCAAAAAATCGCTGGAGCATTTCAATCCGTTTCAGGTTGGGTCTTTAAGAGTTCTTATTGCCGGGATTATTCTTCTTCCGGTGGCTATTTCCAATTACAAACTTTTCCCTAAAAAACATTTAAAATGGTTAATTCTGGCTGCCTTCACCGGAAATTTCATTCCCATGTTTCTGTTTCCGATTGCTGAAACGGAAATAAGCAGTAGTATTGCCGGAATCATCAACTCCATGATGCCCATTTTTGTGATTATTGTAGGTGCACTGGTCTGGAAGTTTGAAACCACGAAAAAACAGATTACAGGAACCCTAATAAGCTTTACCGGAGTATGCATACTCGCATTTGGAGGAGGAGACAGCAAAGAGCTGAAAATGATCCCTATTCTGCTCCTTTTATTGGCTACTTTATGCTATGCACTAAGTACCACAACTGTAAAATCAAAGCTGATGGATGTCTCTTCTACGGTTTTATCTGCTTTTGTTTTTTCCTTTGTTTTGTTGCTGCCATCCATTATTGCACTCACAGGTACAGGATTCTTTTCGGAATTCAGTTTTTCGAAGGATAATCTGATGGGACTTATGTTTGTCAGCCTTTTATCTGTTTTCGGGACCGGCCTGGCCATGATGATGAACTACCGTCTATTAAAAGTTTCCTCTCCCCTCTTCGCATCCACTGTTACCTTAGTTATGCCTATTGTTGCTATTATCTGGGGAATAATTGATGGTGAAAAACTCACTTATTTACAATTTACGGGTGCTGGAATTATTATCGCAGGACTCATCTTTTTAAGAACAAATCCAAAAAAATAAAATCATATTATAAATTAAATTATATTTGGTTGATTATAACTTATAACTATGAAAAAACTTCTACTTTTGGGGTCTGTAGCCTTATCTGTACTTTCCTGTTACAATTCTGACGACACTCCTTTTGACAACAGTGATCCGTCTAATCAAAGTGTAATTCTTCCCACGAAGATGACCATGGACGGTATTGTAATGAAAATCAATTACAACGGAACCAAAATCATCAGTATGATGAACAACATTAATCATGGACAAAGAGTGGAGTTTTCTTATACCGATGATTATGTTTCGGGCATTAAGAATTACGAAAATAATGTTCTTGAAAGTGCTGTGGAATATGGATATTCCAATGGACGTATGGCTTCAGCGGTTGTTAAGGAATATTCTACTACCGGAACTGTTCAAAATACGGTTACATTTACCTATAACTACACCAGTAATACGGAAATCAAGGTGAAAAGAGAGACAAATTCGGGAATTGCAGGTTCTTCCACCATCAACAGTGTATTTACTTATAACAATGGAAATATGGTAAGCAGCGCAGGATCAGGAACCGGAACTGTTAATGGAAATACCGTTAATTATACCGAAAAAGAGACTTATACTTACACAGAAAAAAACTATCCTTTTAAAAATGTAAAAGGCTTTGACAAAATCATATTCAACGGAAATGAGAACAGTGACGGGGTAAGCATGCTATTTTCGAATATAAAAAACAGCTTAAGTACTTATAAAGGAGAGTTCACCCATGCTACAGCCGGAGGAGGAACAGTTACCGGAGCTACCTCTCATAAGTATACCACCACTTTTAATACTGCAGGTTATCCATCTGAAGAAAGCAGACAGTCTCTTGATATGAACGGAAATGCAAACACCAGCGCTCCGGATAAATTTTTCTACGAATACAATTATCAATAAAAAAAACCTGCATTTCTGCAGGTTTTTTCTCTTATTTTAGATTCTTCTAGTTCTTTTTCTTCACTTTGCTGGCTTTTACCTTTTTCACTTCGTCTTTAATGAAAGGATATTTTTTCTGCATATCCTTAGCTAGAGAAGGATCAAGTTCAAGTGCTTTTTGAAGTGATTCCATTCCTTTATCCTGGTCTTTCAGATTGTAAAAGCAATTACTAAGCTGATAAAACAGCTCTGCTCTGTAATGCTTTTTAATGGCTCTGTTCAAAACCGTTACCGCATCTTCATACTCTCCTACCAACATCAAAACTTCTGAATAGGCATACCAGTTATAGAATCTTGACGGCTCTGCATCCACCAGTTTTTTAAGACAGGAAAGGCTTTCTTCAAACTTCCCTGAATCAATGAACAGGAATGCCAGTCTCTTTTGATAATCAAGATTGTTTTCATTGAGCTGGGTAGCTTCTTTGGCAAAATGCAATGCTTCAGACATTCCGCCCATCTCTTCATAAAGATAAGACTGCTCCATCATGGCAAGATAGAACTGAGGATCTTCTCTCAGTGATTTCTGGAATGCGTTTAATGCTAAAATAGGCTGTTTCAGGGCCTTATTGCACAATCCGATCTTATAAAAAGTAAATGCTTTTGTATATTCAAGCTCCAGCATTTCTTCATAAGTTTCGATCGCCTTTTGGTATTGTCCCAAAGCTTCATAACAAGCTGCTTTATTGGCATATACTCCTACAGAGTTTGAGTTGATTGCCAGCAAATAGTCGTAGCCTCTTATCGCTTCGTCATAATTTTTTCTGTTGAAGTAGAATTGTCCGTATTCAAACCATGCGGTTTCAGAATAAGGGAATTCATCTAAATATTCATTAAGAAAGGCAATAGCCTCCTCACTCTTATTCAGGTCACTGAAGCATACCATAGCATTTTCCAGCGAATATTCATCCGTAGGATCTTCCTTCAGTGCTTTTCTGTAATGTTTAAGAGCGTTAAAAGGATCTCCGAGATTCACATATTCATCCGCAATAAAGTTGTGGAGAAAGTTTTCTTCTTCCTCTAATGTTAAAGCTTTTTTGCAGATTTCAATGGATTTTCTGGGATTTCCTAGGTTCGAATAATACTTGGCGTAGCAAACCAAAAAGTCTGTATTCTCCATAGAAGCGCCTTTCAGTTCGTCAATAAGTTCTTTCGCCGTATTATACTCTTCCCACTCCAGAAGGATCTCAAGTCTTTTAATCTTAATATCCAACGAATTAGGGTGAAGCTTTAGTCCATAATTAACAGCCATGTCAGCGTAATTAAAATCCCCAAGCTCCAAATAATAAACAATAATGTCTTCCAACTCTTCTGTATCAAAGTAGAATTCGTCATTGTTTTCCATCATTTCCTCGAACTTTTTTACAAGTTCATTTCCAAAATACTCTTCCAATAGTGTCCTCTTTGTCGGCCCAACGTTTGAATTTGCTTACAAACCTCGGCAAACGTTTAATTAATAATATATCTGAAACTGATATTCAAATATTTATGCAAAGTTGCAACTTTTTTTTGAATTTTCCATTTCATAAATTTCTATTATAAAAATAGTAAAAAAAGAAAACCGATAAAAGGATTGTGGATAAAAAACCGGAAATTGGGGTTAAATTCTTATAACAAGGTGTTTTCCGCTTTGTATCTCAGCGTTTCATGCCGATTCGATATCTTTACTATCTATTTCTTGTGTCTCCATTTTAATTTTTCCATCCACAGCTGCCTGAAACATTTCTGATATAAAAAAAGAACAGACTCATTGTCCGTTCTTCCTGTATTTTTAGATTAAACTTCTGATTTTGCTAATGATATCATCACCTAACTGATCTGCTTCCTCCTGAGATTTAGCTTCAGTATAGATTCTGATAATCGGCTCCGTATTGGATTTTCTAAGGTGGACCCAGTTGTTTTCAAAGTCTATTTTTACACCATCTACTGTAGAAACTTCTTCATTCTGATATTCCTGCTCCATTTTACTTAAGACAGCATCTACATCAATCTCTGGTGTAAGTTCTATTTTCTTTTTCCCCATAAAATAGCTCGGATATCCTGCTCTCAGTTCAGAAACGGTTTTATTTTCTTTGGCTAAATGAGTCAGGAAAAGCGCAACTCCTACCAAAGAGTCTCTTCCGTAATGTAACTCAGGGTAGATAATTCCTCCGTTTCCTTCTCCTCCGATGACAGCATTTTTCTCTTTCATCAGGGTGACTACGTTTACTTCTCCCACAGCACTTGCAAAGTATTCTGAATTATGGGTTTGTGCCACATCTTTCAGTGCACGGCTTGAAGAAAGATTGGAAATAGCTGCTCCGTTTTTATTTTTCAATAAATAATCTGCAACCGCTACCAATGTGTATTCTTCACCAAACATTTCTCCTTTTTCATCAATGAGAGCTAATCTGTCTACATCCGGATCTACAACGATTCCTAAATCTGCATTTTCTTTCTTCACCAATTCACAGATATCTCCCAAATGTTCTTTTAAAGGTTCAGGATTGTGTGGGAAGTGACCTGTAGGCTCACAGTATAATTTAATCGTTTCGCATTCTAATTTATCCAAAAGCATAGGAATGGCAATTCCTCCTGTAGAGTTTACCGCATCAAGAACAACCTTAAAATTCTTTGCTTTGATGGCTTCTGCATCTACCATTGGTAAATCCAGAATCTGCTGAATATGGATATCAAAAGCATCATCTCTTGTTTCATATTTTCCAAGATCATCTACTTCTGCATAGTTGAAGTCTTCACTTTCTGCCAGGGCCAATACTTCAGCACCGTTTTCACCACTAATGAATTCTCCTTTTTCGTTTAATAACTTCAGAGCATTCCATTGTTTTGGATTATGAGAAGCGGTAAGGATAATTCCTCCGTCTGCATTCAGCTCAGGAACCATTACTTCTACTGTAGGCGTTGTAGAAAGCCCCAGGTCTACCACATTAATTCCTAATCCCTGCAATGTAGCGGTTACTAAAGAAGACACCATCTGACCGGAGATTCTTGCATCTCTACCGATGATAAGCGTAAGATCTTTTTTGTTTTTATTATTTTGAAGCCAGCTTCCGAATGCAGATGCGAATTTTACAACATCCAGCGGTGTTAAGTTATCATTTACTTTACCACCAATGGTTCCGCGAATTCCGGAAATAGATTTTATTAATGACATGATGTTTTTAATTTATTTTGTTTTTCTGAATTTTCCAACGCAAAGATACTTAAAAGACCCTTCAACTTATAAAACAGGAATCTTTTTTTGGACTTTATCATAGGTATTTTTCACAACTCTCGGTGGTGCAAAACGATACCCCAGATAAATAAGTCCGTACAGATTATTATTTTCTACTGCCTCTTGGTTTTTCTGATAGGTATAAGTCTTAAAGCTCATTCTTGCTCCAAAAAGTAAATGTTCCGAATTATATCCGACGTGGAGTCCTCCTTCCATTCTCAGGGTTACAAACTGTTCATTTTCTTTCTTCTTATTCTCCTCAATGGAGCTTGAAAACTGTCCCCCAAGACCTACAGAAAGATAAGGAGCAATATTTACCTTATCTTTTATAATGCAATTATAAAAGTATCCCATATTACCGCCTATCTTATACTGAACCTCTTTGTTTTTCACTTCATTGATTGTGTTGGTAAAAAAGCTAACATCATAATCCAGATAGGGAATCCAGCTTCCGCTGCTTTTTTTCTGCCATTCACTGTGAGTATATATACTTTTGGCTGAGAAATTTTTATTGAGTACGTATGATGTTGTTCCACCAAAACTCAGTACTTTTAGGTCCGGAAACTGTAAATAAGCATCTGTCTCCTTCCAGTCCGGAATAAAATCTTTCATATTTTCCACATAAAATCCCTTTACTTTTTTATAATAAAGATTCTGGATAAATCTTTTGGGGAAAAACCTGAAGCTCAAATCTGTATAGGAGCTTTTTCCTTTCAAATCATCCTCATTATTTCCCGGGATAAATTTGGGAGAAAAAGAAATTGTAGCACTTATAACACGATAGTCAACGGATACAGATGTTCTAGTTTTGTTATTGATAGACAGTTCTATTTTATCGTTTTTTCCCTGGGAAAGAATGTATTTTTCAAGATTCGTATCAAGATTAAGGCGAATCATCACCTGTTCTGCATAAGACTTGATGTTTAAGGTATCTGACTGTGCTTTTACCTGAAGAACAAATAAAGAAAATAAAATGGATAATCCTGCTTTAAAGAAATTCAAATCGAGTAATTTACATTAGAAAATGAAATTACTGATTTTTTCAATTTATTTTAATGCATAATTATTTTTTTTATTAATACTGAAGAAAAAACAAAGCAATTTGTGTTTTATTTTTAATTAACAGAAAAATACTCTATCATAATCAACATAAATGTATTATTTTTAACATTTTGTTCTCATTTTTCAGATTCCTTTATTAATTTATGTTTTTTTAAATTTGTGTAATAAAAATTTACTATTCAATGAAAAAAATTATTTTATTATTTACTCCTTCCATTTTCTTCTGCCAGAATGTTGGGATCAATAATACTACGCCTATCGCCACATTAGATATTATATCATCAGGAAATACCAATGCAACGAAGGCTTTAAAAATTACCAATTCAAATCCTACAGAAATCTTTACTATTCAAAATGATGGTAATGTGGGGATAAACAGTTCTTCGGCAGCAGCCAATACAGCCCAATTAAACATTAATTCAGGATCGGCTACAAAATCTGTATTAAAATTAGATAACCTCAGCAATACTAAAGATAAGACTATTGCTTCAGGAGTTAACTATAATCAGTTCAGCAGCCTGGTAGTGGATAATAACGGAAATGTATTTAAGCAATTTGATATCAAAACAACCAGTGGAACGGCTTCAACCTTTGACGGATCCTATACAGCAACCTCAACAAACACAACTCTTACCAATCTTTCCGGAGGAAATGTTGTCCGTTTTCAAATACTTACTCCTGATTTCACGTTAGGAACCGGAGACGTTTTGTATGCTGATGTTATGTGGACTCGTAATGCCGGCTTTTTGGTATCTAATTATGGATATGACAGTTCTTCTGCAACGGTTAATCCAATGGTGATTAATGGTCTTGGAACCAACACTCTTATATTTAATTTTACCAATGGAACAGACTTGACATTTTCCGTAAACTTAACCGGAAGTGTAGGGGCTGGCTCTAATATGGGAACTTTAAATTATAATATTACCGGTTCTGGAGCCACCTCCGTCCCTTTTAATGTTTACTATAGCTTTAAATCCAGATAATTTATGAAAAATAGTCTTATTATCAGCTGTCTTATAACAGGAAATAGCATTTTTGCACAGACAGGGAACTTTGGAATCAATACGAATACCCCAACTTCAAAGGTTGATATTGTATCCACCGGTAATTCTTCTACAAAGGCATTAAGAATATCTGATTCCGGATTCCTGGAAAAATTTACGCTTTTAAATAACGGCAATATGGGAATTAATTCTACATCGCCAGACGCACAACTAGGCATTAATACAGGAACGAATACAAAATCGGTATTAAAGATCAATACGGTAAGTACAACAAATGGGAGACAAAATACGGGGATTAATTATAATCTCTTTTCTCCACTCATTTCTGATGAAAATGGGAATTTGGTGAAACAGTTTGATTTGAAAACAGCTAACAGTAATTCCTTAACTTTTGACGGATCTTATACGACTTCAGGAGCCACGAATAAGACATTGTGCTCTGTGAATTCAGGAAGTATTCTCGGTTTTACTGTACTGACAGGGTTTGTTCAAGGACAAAGCGGTACGGGTGTCGTTAAATATGCTACGGTTACCTGGTCCAGGGGTTCAGGTTTTATCATAAGTTCCAACGGTCACGATTTCGCAAATAACAATTCTAATTCTTTAACGGTTCAAGGCTCAGGAACCAATACACTTACTTTTGATGTTCAAACGGGTGATGACCTTATTTTTGAAGTTACCGGCGGAAATCTTGTTTACCGGCAGGTTGATTCAAGTACCGGTACGGGCAGAAGTGAAGGATTTAATATTTTCAAAAGCTTTAGAACAAGATAAATAAGAATATTTTTTAACTGCAGCCACAATCTTTATCACAATTGGTTCTTTTGGAACTGAATTTCTTTGGTGCGAAATTCTTTTTAAGTACTTTAAATAAAGAGTAGCAGGCGAATGCTACGATTAACAGAACAAGTACGTATTGAAAAATTAATGATGAATCCATTATTTTAAAATCTGATATACGATCATCGACACAAAATAGGCCAAACCTGTCATCATGACCACCTGAAAGCCGGTCCATTTCCAGCTTTTGGTTTCTCTGTAGACTACTGCTAGTGTAGAAACACACTGCATTGCAAATGCGTAGAAAAGAAGCACCGAAATTCCGGTTGCAAAACTGAAGACTTTTTCTCCGTTGGGTTTTACATCTCTTCTCATTTTATCAATAACTTTTACTTCCGGGGCATCATCTTCCAGGCTGTAAAGTGTAGACATTGTTCCCACAAAAACTTCTCTTGCCACGAAGCTTGTAAGGATTCCTACTCCCATTTTCCAGTCGTAGCCGAGCGGAGCGATTACGGGTTCTATTCCTTTACCCATTTTAGCAAGGTAAGAATGATCCAGATGAACATCTGCTGCTACAAATTCATTTGTTTTCTGGCTTGGCCCGAAATAGCTTAAAAACCAGATAATGATACTTACGATGAAAATTATTTTTCCGGCTCCGGTAATGAAGTCCCATACTTTTCCTAAAACCATTTTAAAGTCATATCCGAAAAGTGGTTTTTTATAGGCAGGAAGATCCATTACCAGGTATGTTTTTCCTTTACTTTTAATAAATCTTTTAAGAATTGCTGCTGAGAATAAAGCCACTAAAAATCCTAGAAGATACATTCCCATCAAGACCAGTGCTTTATATTTTATTCCCAGGAATGTTCCTTCTGAGATAATCAGTCCGATAATGATGCTGTAAACAGGAAGTCTCGCAGAACATGTCATAAATGGGGTTACCAATATCGTGAGCAATCTTTCTTTTACATTTTCAATATTTCTTGTAGAGATCACCGCCGGGATCGCACAGGCAGTTCCTGATACAAGGGGAACGATACTTTTTCCGTTAAGCCCGAAGGGGCGCAGCAGCCTGTCCATCAGGAATACCACTCTTGCCATATATCCTGAATCTTCCAATAAATAAAGGAAGTACAGCAGGATTCCAATCTGTGGTGCAAAAACCACAATTCCTCCTATTCCCGGAACAATTCCATTTGAAATCAGTGAATTAATTGGTCCTTCCGGAAGATGTTCATTGGTGAATGCTGCCAGCCATGAGAAGGATTCTTCAATCCAGCTCATCGGATATTCTGCAAGGAAGAAAACGCTTTGGAAAATAACCAGCAGAATAGCTAAAAAGACAACATAACCCCAGAATTTATGAACTAAAACTTTATCCAGTTTTTCGGTTAACAATTCTTTGAACTGAGCTTTTTTAGAAATGACATCAGCCAGTATTTTGTCTACATTCTGATATCTTCTAACGGTTTCCTGAACCTGCAACCTTTTAGGCACCAGGCTTTTAGAATCTGATTCATTCAACTGTTCCATTACTGAGCCGATTCTTCCAAGATCTGTTCCCAGGGAAAGGCTCACCCATGCTTTATATTCGTTATCGAAACCTTTATGTGCTGCCAGTTTCTGAATAAAGTCTCTATGTTCATTTGGGGTTTCAAAAGAAAGTTTGTCTGTTTTTACAAACTCACTGTTATAAACAGCTTCCCTTACTTCATCAATCCCGATCTGTTCCTTGGCATTGGTCTGAATAATTTTAATACCTAATGCATCGGAAAATTTTTGAATATCTATCGTAATCCCTCTTCTTTCCGCCTGATCAATCTGGTTGACAATCAAAATCATAGGAATACCAAGATCCTGAATCTGCTGAAACAACAGCAGCCCTCTTTTTAAACTTAATGCTTCAAGAATATAAACAACTCCTGCGTAGTTCTTCTGCTCATCGATAAGATATTTGGAAAAAATAGCCTCATCTTCTGAACTCGGGTATACACTGTAAGAACCTGGAAGATCTATCACCTCAACTTCTTCATTTTTGTAAACATAGTTCCCCGAATGACTTGCAACGGTAACGCCGGCGTAGTTTCCGGTTTTCTGCTTTTTGTTGCAAAGCGTGTTGAAAACCGTTGACTTTCCTACATTAGGATTCCCGACTAAAAGTATCTGTTTTTTCTTGTTTTCCTGCATTAATTCAATTCTTCAACAATGATGTAATCTCCTTCTTCCTCACGAAGAGCAATCCGGCTTTTTTCTGCTCCAAATTCTACATACATTGGCCCGCTGAACGGAGCCTGATGCAAAATCCTGAAAAGGGTATCCGGAAGAAGTCCCATTTCAATAATTTTATTGGGCATTTTAAGATGGTCGTTATCATACCCCAATATCTTCCCCATTTTATTTTTAGGGAATCCACTTAATTTATGTAATCCTTTCTCTTTCAAAGCCTGATTTTTAGTCTTGCAAATATACGCTATTTAAATTTAATCTAAATAACAAGGTTCAGAAAGAAAACTTCCTGAACCTTATAATTTTTAAATATTTAGTTAATTAAAGACCTCCAAAACTAGCCATGCAGCTAGCTGTTGCTGCTGCCTCAGCAAAGCCTTCTGCAGTAGGAATTCCCATAGATATATACATTAAGGAAATAGACATTGAATTGTTGAATACACATTGCTGGAAGGGATTCATTACCTTTGCTTTTGCAATTTTTATTACCACATTTTCATCTTTAAAATTCTTTTTTGCTTTAAGAACAGCTTCTGTCTTACTTTTGGATTCGACTGTATTTAATTTTGGATTTTCTGTTTTAGCAAATACAACCGCTGATGTCATCAATAGTGATGCAATAATAATTTTTTTCATGGTTTAATAAATTAAATTAGTTTTAACAAACATATAAGAATAAAAAATAAAATCAAATTTTTTTTGAATAATTTTTTAAAATTTCTTCTCATTAAGTATGAGAAATTATTATCCTAAAAGAAATCAGCCCAGATACAGTGATGTATTTGGGCTGATTCATATGAATATTATTCTAATATTTTAATCATCTGTGTACACATTCTGCCATCATTGCAGCCCATATGAAGGATTGTAACTCCCAACATAAGATGCAATTGCAATACATCCCTCCAAATTCATCTTTGCCTGATCCAATTTTTTAATTATTTTTATTTCTGCTTTTTCATTCTTAAAATTTTTTTTGGCAACCAAAGCAGTCCCAACAACGATTTTTTTGAATTTTCAGAAATAAAAAAGTTTATTGAACTTTGTTTCAATAAACTTCCTGTAACATAAGTAACAATCGGCATTATAAAGAATTTCACCAACTATTTTTGACTATTAACCCATAGTATTTTAATTTGTTGTAAAACAAACATATAATGAAAAATAATTGTTTATTCTTGAATATCAGTTCAAAATAGTGTTTTCTTCAATCCTATATAATCCATAATGGAATATTTTCAATAAAAAGAAATCAACCCAAACACATTGCTGTATCTGGGTTGATTCAAAATATAATTTAGTTGATATGAATGCTTATTTTTTCTTCTTATCAGAAGCTTGTTCTTTTTCTATTGGATTATCATTAGATCCGAAGAAATCTTTTACCTGCTTTTCCAATCTCTTCATAAAGTCTCCTACGGTTCCATCTGTTCCCGGCATTGGTCTGCTCATATTTTCTGCGGTCATATAAGGTCTCGATTCGGCAAAAGGATCTGCTTTGTAACCTTCGTAAGATTTCAGGAATTTTTCTTTCGATGTAGGCGTTATTGTATTGCTCATCATTCCCATTTTAGCATTGATCTTATCCGCATAAGACAATTCATCATAGTTCTCTATCTTTTTGTTTCCACTCAACTGCCATGAATAGTTTTTATCAGCATCTTCAATTTTTACAATAAGGCCTGGAAGTCCTTTAAATTTATATGGACCATCCTGAAAAGGGATGTCTGAACTGAACCATGCCGTCCATTTTCTTCCTCCAAAGTCAGTAGTTGCCTTCTGAGCATTGTATGCTCCTATTTTTTGTTTATCTGGTAGAATACTCCATTCCAGCTTCGGGTCGTCCTCATATGAGAACAGGTTTCTGCTGATTCTGTCTACATACTGTACCTTCATGTCAGGATAAGTCTTGATGATCTTATAGGAAAATTTCGGCCACTTAATCAGCTTAGTCATATCCTTAAAAGATTTGGTTTTCTCCATTTCTTCTATCTGAACTTTAATGATAGAATCCTGGGCAGGCATTGTATAATCCTGATAGATTGATTTTTTAGGAGTAATATCAAGGATAGTAATGATCTTATCTAGTTTTGCTGAATCTTTCTTCGGCTTAAAAGTAAGTTCATAAAAGAAACGGTTTGCAGTCTCTTTTGATTCCTGAGCGCCAGCAAAAGCAAAAAGAGCGATAAGAAATAGGGAGAATAATTTTTTCATTATAGCAAGTTTTATATAATTAGTAATCGTATGTTTTATTTTGTTACAGTTTTTTTCAAATTTTATTTATCATTTATCCTTAATGTTATAAGAATTAAAAAATTATGATTCTCTTAAAACGGTTTCATTTTCAAAACGCTTACCTTTAAGTTTCTAAAAAACAAAATATTATGGACACTTTATCTCAATTAAAATCCGAGCTGGAGGGAGAATTTCAAACCACGAAAAAATTTATTGAACTGTTCCCGGAAGGAAAAAACGATTATGCTCCTCATGAAAAAAGCATGAAAATGATGCCCCTTGCCGCTCATCTGGTAGAAGTTTTTGAATGGCCAAACACTATTTTAAAAACTTCCGAACTGGATTTTGCCAAAGGAGACTACAAACCTGTCGTTCTTTCTACGAGGGGTGAACTCATGAAAAAGCTGGAGGAGGACTACCAATTGGCCAAAACGGCATTGGAAAATAGTACAGAAGATGATCTGAATCCCATCTGGACGATTAAAAATGATGGTCATGAGCTGGCAAGCTGGAGCAAATACGGAGCAATACGCCATGCTTTAAATCAGATCACCCATCACAGGGCTCAACTGGGAGTGTATTACAGACTGAACAATATTCCTTTGCCAGGAAGCTATGGGCCTTCAGCAGACCAGCAAAGCTTTTAATTACTATCTAAGTATATCTCAACAAAAAACCAATCCGAGTGGATTGGTTTCTTGTTTTATTTAAAATTGAATTTTACGGTAAACATGACTTGACTAGGACGAAGTTGATATTTGGTATACCTAATATCTGTGGTATTAATATCATAGGTTTCAAAAACTTTTTTGTTAGCAATATTCATCCATTTCAATTCAAAATCAATCTTCTTTTTGGTCCAAGTAAACTGATATGATACATCATAGAATCCATTATGATATTTTTGACCTGCTGCATTCGTATTTACCTGATCCCAGTTGAATCCAACAGTATGACTTTCCATAGGATAGAAAAAAACTCCCAGATTATGAGTAAATCCTGTTCTTGAAGCACTAGAGTTCAATTCACCAACACTTGTTTGTTTTGTTCTGGTAAGACTTGCATTATAATCAACGCTCATCCAACTGAAATAGGTATTATTAAATTTAATTCCAAATGACTGGCCATTGTTTTTATTGGTATAGGATTTATCATTCAAAAAGGCATCAGATTCTGTCGTATTGTTGCTATAGCTAAGAGATGCGTTCGTTTTAAACTTTGGAAAATATTTTCCAATTTCTACGCTATATCCATTATTTAATACATGATTGTCCTGCTCTTTATATTTCATTATTGTATATCCACCGCCATTGATCTCCGGATTTGAAATTAAGTTTCTCTTTGCATCAGAATATCTGTAATTAACATTAAAGAATAAATTATTCAATGGATTTCTATATTCTATTCTTGTTCCCGCAGATTTATTGTTATTCTGAGGAATTGGGTTGTTAACATCCATTGCTCTAATTCCCTCAGGTGATGTCATTAAGAAACCTGAATATGCTGTATTTATTTCTCCAAAATTATTATTAATATTAGCATTTACAGATGCTTTCCAGAATGAAGCAAATGAATATTGTGCAAAAATATTAGGTTCAAATGTTACTTTATTTACAGATTTTGAAACGAGTCTCAATGGATCATCCGCTTTAATATTGTTTGAGTTTACCGGAAGATTGGCATAGATCATCCATGATTCACTTTTATAATTTATCCCTAAACTTCCGTATGGTGTAGCTATGGTGTAATTTAAATCATTACTATATGCCTCTGGTTTGGGATTTTGAATATCAGGATTTGTAGATGGAATTGCTTTCACATTTGACAAATCGGACATCAAACCCGTACTTTTAAAATTAAATCCAACTTCTGGAGTAAACGTCCATCCTTTGGCAGAAAAACCAATATTAGCAGAATGATTAGCTTCAAAAGTTTTAAGCCTTAAACTCTGTATAGCAAACTCTGTATTAGGTACTGGTTTAAATCCAGGGATATCCAAATAAGATGAAGGAGAAACTTCCAAAGTCTGTCTATCTGTTTGGTAACTCACATAAGATAAGAGATTTACCATCTTTTCCTTCCATGGAATAATCGTACTCAATGAGTTCTGGAATGATGTTGTAGGTGATTCAACTCCCTCATTAGCATTTCTTTGAATACCGGTTTTTGCATCTGTTCTGTCAACACTTCCTCTATCTGCATTCCAATATTGAGAGAAGCTTGTGGTGTTTTTAAAGAATCCTTTTTTGGCATTCTTTGTAAATATTAATTCTCCTTTTGCTCTATCTGTATAAAAATTATTCAGGGTTTTTATAATAGTAGAAGCTCCACCAAAATAATCTGTCTGGCTATAAGACTCTCTTTCTACGGCATTATTGGTATAATTTGCATTCGCTTTAAGCTCCCATTCCTTTTTCTTATCAATATTGGTAAGATAGTTGGCAGATAAATAATGAACATTATTCATCAGATATCTTTTCACCGGAAGGTTAGGAGTATCTGCATTTTCTACATTTAGCCAATCATTTTGAGAAGCATTGATTCTTTTTCCTTCAAATCTATTTCCGAAAGCCAGAATATTCCCTTCATTTTCTACCTGTTCCCCCATGTTATTGGTTTTATAATTGACTACCCATTGGCTTTTCTGCCCGAAAAACATGGGAGTCAGCTTTACATTCCAAAGCCATGGATCTCCGAAACCGGTTCCTACTTCGCCTCTACCGGTCATGGTAACAGAGTTTTTAAGTTTGATATTGATGGCAGCCTGATCTGAAGGTACTTTATCCTGAAGTATTTTTACCGGCTGGTGGTTTTCAAGAACTTCTACTTTCTGTACGGCATCTTTAGGAAGTGAGTTGTTGATGGTTCCATAACCACCTTCCATAAGGTCTTTTCCATTGACGTAGAATTTATTGATGGCATTTCCCTGATAAAGAATTGTTCCGTCTTTATTGACTTCAATCCCCGGAATCTTTCTCATAACATCTGCAAGGGTTCTGTCATTTTTACTGTTGAATGCTTTAAGATCGTAAGAAATGGTATCGCCTCTTGCGGTAATCATCTTTGTTTTCAGCTGTACTTCTTTAATTTCTGTGGCTTCAGACTGCATTTTGAAGTTCAGAGTCTGATCGCTGTTATTGATTTGCTTGGTAAGAGGTTTCTGATTGAATGCTTTCACTTTCAGATCCACATTGGATTCTCCGGAAGTGAAAGTTACCTTATATTCTCCCTTAGAGTTGGTAATTCCGTAAGCAAGAATAGCATCTTTGCCGGGTTCTTCTATAGTAACACTGGCACTTGGTATTGCCACCCCGTCATCATCAGTAATTTTTCCTGAAATCGTTTTCTGAGCAAAAGTAAGCACAGTAAAGAAAAGCATCAGAAATAAAGTAATATTTTTTTTCATACTTATTATTTGCTCAATTAGTTAATCATTGTGGTTTTTTGTTACACTTTTATAAAGATCAATTTTACCCTCAAAGGTTAAATCAGTATCACTACAAACATAGTTATAATTTTCAAGCTTTTGAATTTTTGTTTAAAAAAGAAATATTCTCAAACAAAAACATAAACAGTTGAAGGTTTCTTTTCCAATATTTATTTCATCATAAGATCATGTTTGGCATAAAAAATATGCAAAAGGAGTAGGAAATTATTTTTAAATTTCTGTAACATTATCCGGATAGATATTGTCTTTTTTTATTACATAAAGAACAATTTTAAAAGGAAGTAAAGGAATTAATATTCTTACTTATTCTAAATAGTAAAATCTGATTTGAATCATAGATTAAAAAAAAATTAAACGCTATTACATAAATATATATTTAATAATTTTGTAACATAAAATTTATAAAATGGGAATTATTTTAAAGCCTATAGATGTTGTAGAAGACATTTCAAAAGAAGAATTCTACGCAAAATATCTGAAGCCAAGAAGGCCCGTTGTCATCAGGAATATGGCAAAAAAATGGCCTGCTTATCAAAAATGGACGATGGAATATATGAAGGAAGTTGTAGGAGATGTGGAGGTTCCGTTATATGACAGTTCAAAGGCAGATCCTTCTGCTCCCATCAATGCATCGGCAGCAAAAATGAAGTTTGGAGATTATATAGATCTTATCCAGCGGGAGCCTACTGATCTCAGAATATTTCTTTTCGATCCTATAAAATATGCCCCAAAATTGTTGGAAGATTATATTTCTCCCAAGGAATTAATGGGAGGTTTTCTGGATAAATATCCCAATATGTTCTTTGGCGGAAAAGGATCGGTAACGTTCCTTCATTTTGACATTGACATGGCCCATATTTTCCATACTCACTTCAACGGAAGAAAGCACATTCTTCTTTTTGATTATAAATGGAAAGAAAGACTTTATCAGATTCCATATGCAACCTATGCCCTGGAAGATTATGATATTGAAAATCCTGATTTCACCAAGTTTCCGGCACTAGATGGTGTAGAAGGAATTGAGTGTTTTCTGGAACATGGAGATACCTTATTCATGCCTACAGGATGGTGGCACTGGATGAAATACCTGGACGGAAGTTTCTCAATTTCTTTAAGAGCCTGGGACAAATCGTGGGCAGTAAAAGCACATTCACTGTGGAATCTTACCGTACAGCGTAAATTCGACGACATCATGAAGTCCAATTTCAAAAAAAATTATATGGACTGGAAAGAGAAAATGGCAATTAAAAGAGCAGAATTAGCCCTGAAGAGAGGTTTACCAAGATAAATAAAAAGACGTTTCGTTTGAAACGTCTTTTTTTATAGTTTATTTATTTAAAATCAATTCATTACAATACCCTGTAAACCGGATACTGTCTAAACGTTTTCTCTTCAAAATAAGGAGAATATCTGTAGATCCAATCCAGTTGTGCTTCTCCATCTTCAGACAATTTTTTATCCGATGCTTTAGCTGTTTCAAAGGATTCTCTCAGCTTTTTATCCTTTTTCAGGAGTTCGGCAGCGGTATCTTCAAAAATATAGGCGGAATAATATTCTTTCTGAGCCAGAATTCCGTCAAAAAAGTTCCAGTTGAAAAATGAGTCTAATGCTTCAGGTTCAAGTGTTTCTATGATATATTTTACACCAGGCTGATCGGTAGAAACCAGATAATCCCCGGCAGCAAATGTCATGTTTTTCAGAGCAGAGTCCACTGTTGTTTCAAAATGCAGATAGTGGCCTTCATACGGGTTTTTAACGGTTTTAAAATCTTTGATTTTATAAGACTCAACGGCTATTGTACTGTCTTTCTCTATTGGTTTCATCAGAATTTTATTTCTTTTAAATTCTTCAATCACCCGATATTGCGACTGTGGAATGACATAATACTTCGGAATGGTAATATATCCGGTTGGAACTGCTGTTGTAAAAAGCTTTATATTTTTTGTAAAAGGCTTGTTTCTGTCATAATACAGCCTTGGCTTCCCTGAAACTTCACTGGGTTTGTATTTTCCTTCATAGCCCTTAAAATCCATCGTAGAGAATTTTGTGGAATCTATTTTCCAGCGGATGCCATATTGTTTTCCTGCCTGATATTGTTTTAAATTTTCAATACGAAGCTGTTTTATTTTCTGATAATCTTTATCTAAATTCTGCAGATTCACCAGCATATATTTGTAGGTAGCATCCACCCTTTTGTCATAAGGCTTCAGCATGTGGGTTTCCGGAACGGTTCCCAACGAGTTGAAAAGGGAAGTATATCCCGTAGAGTATCTGGGAGAGTCTTCAAAGGAGGCAAATCCTACTTCCGGTACATCTCCGTGAATGTTGACATAAGGCGTACTTTCATAGCCCAATTTCTTCATATCTTCAAGATTTTTAGCCTGAAAATCATTGTAGAAATAGTTTCCCAGGGTATTTCCCAAGCGTTCTTTAAAGGTAGAAATATAGGTGAACGTATATTGATAATCTGCTCCATTGCTGACATGGTTATCAATAAAGACATCCGGTTTCAGCCACTGGTATATCTCCTGAAAACTTCTGGCATTTCTGGAATCTGCTTTGATAAAATCTCTGTTCAGATCGTAATTCCTTGCATTTCCTCTAAAACCATACTGTTCAGGACCGTTTTGATTGGCTCTCGAGTAAGATCCTCTGTTCAACATTCCGCTTACATTATAGGCTGAAATAGCAGCAATAATAAAGTTCTGAGGGGGTTTAATCTTTTTGGAGGCAAGATCTCTCATCAGCATCATGGTAGCATCTATTCCGTCAGGCTCTCCAGGGTGAATTCCGTTGTTGACAAAGAGAATGGCTTTGTTTTTTCTTAATTTTTCAAGATCTTTTTCAGGAAAGGGATTATAAATCACCACATAAATGGGTTTTCCACTGTCATCTTCTCCTTTTTTAAGGTATTGAATGGTATTGAAATTTTTAGCCAGATCGTGATAATAGCTATTCATTTCATCGTAGGTAACAGTTTGGTTACCATTCCCTTTTTCAAAAGGAGTCTGAAATGATTTTTGAGCCAAAAACAGCGTAGAGATTAGAGTGAATAAAAGATATTTCAGTTTCATTGAAGTCATATTTTCAGACTTTAAAATTAATCATCTTTTGTGAGAAAAGGGATGTGCTGGCAGTCAAAATTGCAAGAGGCTAAAAGGTAAAATTATTTTAAAATAGAAACCTAACAGGTTTTGAAAACCTGTTAGGTTTGTTCTCAATAGTATTAATTTCTGCCCTTTTCTTCAGGATATAAGGAGGGAAGCGGATCACTTTGCCAGAATTCTTTAGTATCAATATCCATGATGGATAAAGCTCCGGTATAAGCGGCTCCGGTGTCCATATTCCAGATATTGGCTTTATTGGCGGGTATTTTGATCCCAATATCCAGCGTTGGGGTATGTCCGATGAATATTTCTTTATACAGAAGCAGTCTTTTAGGATACAATTCCGAGTTTCTCTGTAATTTTTTATCCATTGCGACAGCTGTTTCCCACAGAGTTCTGTCCCAACGGTAATTACTGGAATACACCTCTCTTTCAGGGCCGTGCATGGAAGCATATCCGGCATGAATAAACAACCGGTTCTGATCATCAATATGATAATTTTTCATCCTTTGAAAGAATTCGAGATGAATATCCAGGTCTTCAAGAGAATAATCCGCATAACTTTCTACGGTACTTTTTCCTCCATTGAAAAGCCATACATCAGGTTTTTGTCCAAATGCCAGCCAATCTTCAAACCATACGTCATGATTTCCTTTGATGAAAATACATTCCTGCTTTTCAGAAAGTTCGATTAAGAACTGGATAATTTGGGAGGACTCGCTCCAACCGTCTACATAATCTCCGAGGAAAATCAGCTGATCATCAGGTGTGGCTCCTGCTCTTTCAAGAACCTGCTGTAAGGCTTTAAATCCTCCGTGAATGTCACCTATTACAAGTTTTCTGTTCATTATTTATTTTCATTTTGCCCAAATACAACCCATTCTCTTTGATAAAATCCTCCTTTTTTTAGCAATTCTACTGAACAATGAGGGCACTTCTTTCTATAGTCCCATGCAGCATAAGGTTTTCCATCAACCCTAACTGTTGCTCTTCTTTTTATATCCAAATCTGAAAATTCAAATACACTCTTACAGTTGGGACAGTTTGCCAACATTATCATTTTGAAATATATTTTGCATCTACAAAATCGGTCAGCCATACTCCGTTCGCAGACTGATAGAAAGATAATCCTTCCTGATGCATGGTTCCGGTTCTGATGGTGAGAATCACAGGTTTACCGTGTCTCATTCCCACCTTTGCAGCAGTCTCTTTATCAGCACTTAAGTGTACATGCTGGCGGGTTCTTTTTTCAATTCCTTTTTCTAAAATGGAAGCAATATTAGCTTCTGCAGTTCCATGATAAAGAAATTCCGGCGGCTGTATGACTTCCAAAGACAGGTCGATATCAATAGAATGTCCCTGACTCGCCCTTATCATGGTTTTATCTTGATTAAAGGCAAAACGTTTTTTGTTGTTAGTTTCTACTACTTCATCCAATTCCTCCGGAGTGAAATACACCCGCCTTTTGGCTGATTTTGCTCTCAGCTCTTCTATATCTGCCCAACCGTTTTCATCCAGTTTAATTCCTATACTTTCCGGCTGATGCCGTAAGATCAGGCTTAAAAATTTACTTATCTTTTTCTTTTCTATTTCGTTCATGGTTTGTGTTTTAATTCATTAATTTTTGGTATAATTTCTCGCACAATGCTTCAATATCATCCTTTCTCTCCAGTTCAGCAATCCATTCCTGCGGAATATTTTCATATCCGTAATAAACTCCGGCAATTCCTCCGGTAATGGCTCCTGTAGTATCTGTATCTTCTCCGAGATTGACGGCTTTCAACACGGCTTCAGAATAGCTTTCTGAATTGAGAAAACACCATAGTGAAGCTTCCAGGCTGTGAAGAACATATCCGCCACTCTTAATTTCATCTTCAGGATATCTGGAAATATCATTCTTTAAAATTCTACTGAAAAGCTCAATTTCATTTGGATTAAAACCTTGTTCTTCAGCATATTTTAAAGTGATATTCTGTGTTAGCTCATATGCTTCTTTTTTATTCTTTCCTTTCAACAATTGAATGGCAAAAATGACATAGATGAAACAGGCAAAAACAGACCGGAAATGACCGTGAGTTATCGCCGAAACCTCTTTTACTGTAAAATAAATTTTCTGAATATCCTCTTCATTTTCAAGATAAAAGGCAAGGGGAAGAATTCTCATTAAAGAACCATTCCCATTGTCTTCTTCAAAAATATTTCCTGAAAATTTAGCACTTTCGCCTTTGATTAATCTTGCCAGAGCATGTCTTGTGGTTCCTCCGATATCGAAAAGTTTTCCATGGGCAGTCCAATGACCATATTTATTCCATTTCACAAAACTTTGTCCGATTTTTTCCAGATCGTAACCTTTGGTAAGTTCATCAGCAAGACAAAGAGTAAGTGAGCTGTCATCACTCCAAGTTCCTTTGGGCTGGTTCCAGGACATATATTCCAGCATTTTTGTTACCGGAAAACGTTTTAAGTCTTCTCTTTTCTTAAATTCCACCGGAACACCAAGTGCATCTCCAATGCAGACACCCATAATTCCGGCTTTTACTTTATTTTCCATCAGGCAAGGTTGACTAATTTATCAAACAATAATTTCATTCCCTGAGTGGCTGTTTCTTTCATCACTACAGCTCTTTGTCCGTAACCAAACCCCGTTTCATGAGGATTGATGACGATTAAAAGACAGTCATCTTTGATATCATGAATAAGCCCGGCAGCCGGGTAAACCTGCAAAGAAGTGCCGATAACCAGTAAAATATCCGATTCTTTTACAATTTCTTTTGCCTTTTGATACAAAGGAACATCTTCTCCGAACCAAACGATAAAAGGTCTCAATTGTGCTCCATCTTCGGCTTTGTCACCAATATTGATATCCTCTTTCTGTTCATAAATCAGGCTTTTATTATTACAAGAACATGATTTGAACAGTTCACCATGAATATGAAGGATATTGGTGGATCCTGCCCTTTCGTGAAGATCATCAATATTTTGGGTAACAATCTGAACTTCAAAATATTTTTCCAACTCCGCCAGTAATTGATGTGCTTCGTTGGGTTGTACTTCATGCAGCTGGCGTCTTCGCTGGTTGTAAAATTCCAGCACCAAAGCTCTGTCTTTTCGCCATCCTTCCGGACTCGCCACATCTGTTACATTATGATTTTCCCAGAGCCCGTCTCCGTCTCTGAAGGTTTTTATTCCGCTTTCGGCACTGATTCCTGCGCCGCTTAATATGGTTAGTTTTTTCATTGTTTTTAATATAATAGTTTTTTGTAAATCAATTCATTTTCATCATCAAAACAAACAAAAATAACTTTCTCAATAATATCTGAATTAAATTTTCTGACTTCATCTACCGCAATTTTTCCTGCCAGTACTTTTGGAAATCTATAGACTCCTGTACTAATATTAGGAAAAGCAATCGTCTTCACACCAAGGCTTTCTGCTAAATTCAAAGAATTACGATAACAGTTTGCCAGAAGAGTTGATTCCTTTTCTTCGTGACCGTTCCAAACTGGTCCTACTGTATGAATAACATATTTTGCAGAGAGATTTCCTGCATTTGTTACTACTGCTTCTCCCGTTTTGCATTTTCCTTGTCTATTTCTGATCGCAATACATTCTTCCAAAATCTGAGGACCGCCTGCTCTATGAATAGCTCCATCTACCCCGCCCCCACCAAGTAAGGAAGAATTGGCTGCGTTGACAATAGCATCTGCATGGATCTTTGTAATGTTTCCTTTTATTAGTTCAATTTTCATCTTAAATTGAGTTTTTTATTTAAAACCTCATCATCAAATAATAAAGGTTTTTCTTCAGGAACAATCAGATTATTTAAATCATCATTCAGTACAAACTGATACTGATCTTTCACAAAATCTGAAATATTTTCAATGAAAAGAATATCATTCTTAGAAAAAGACCGAATAAATTCATTCCTTAAGCCAATCTGTATGGCTCTTCGTTCCAGTTTATTTCCATAAGGATCATGATCCGGATCCCATTGCAGTCTCACTGAAGATTCTTTTATCTGTTTCTGCCACTCCTCTCTGGAAATCCCAAAACTTGTATTGTAAGAAGAATATAAGGCATTTTCCAGATATTTTATGAAAGCAGCTTTCTTCAAATGAATAGCCAGAATGCTTTCCTGACCTTCTTTTCTCCCCCAGCCATTTCTATACATCATCCAAAGAAAATTTGGCTTTATCCAAGTCATTCTTTCGAGGCTGAAACCTCCGCCTAAGAATTGATTTTTAACTGCAAATTCTCCAATTTCTTTTCTATAAGACTGATACACTACAATTTTCTCATCATCATATTGAGCCATGATGTGATATCCTTGCTCAGGCCAATCCTGCAGTTGTTCTTTATATTTTTTTAATTTGATTTTCATTGTATTTCTTCAAATGGTTTCAACATTTCTTCTTTCTTCGTAAGCACTGCGAAAACCACTCTTTTAAATTTATTTTTATATTTCCCCTGAAGATGTTTCCTGAATAATCCTGCAATTTCTTTTGGATCATTTTTGAAGACACCGCATCCCCAGGCTCCTAAAATCAGAACTTCATTTCTCTGATGTAAGGCCAGTGAGAACATTTTATCCATTCTGAGATCCATTGCATCAAGGATTTGATGTTCTCTTTCCGGCTCCTGACGTTTTACCACCCCTGCATTGACTGCCGGAGACGTGATGAAATTACACAGAACAGGCTTAGGAAGCAACTCTCCCTTATCTTTCCTGAAAACCGGAACTTTGGGACTGTAAATCATTGTATCCGTATAAAAACAGGATTCCATTGCACGGTGAATGGTATAATAATCCCATGCCTGAAGTAAGCTTTCATACAGTCCGGAAGTTCTTGCCAGACTTTCTTCCTGTGCTTCCGCTCCATTGATAAATCCTCCACCCGGATTTTTTGCTGATGCAAAATTCAGACACATGATTTTCTCCTGATTTTCTTCTTCGGCTAATTGCAAAATTGCTTTTAAAGAACTGCATTTCCATGTTTCAATTTTTGTTTCAAAACTGATTTCCGGCAATGGAGATTCTTTCATTTCAGAAAGTTGCTCCGGAGTGAAAAGAACGGTTTCTTTTTTACTGATTTCCAGTTCGTTTTCTATATTTATTTTTTCGTTGTTTTCGTTTATATAATATTTTTTGGCAAGAATATCTAAGGTATCTTTTGCCATTCCTTTATTTGTCATAATTAATTTTTTTTATGTTTAACATCAGGTTTTCCAACTCAATACTTCCAGTCTTCTTAAAATCTTTGCCTATAAACACTTTGGTTACTTTGATGTTTCCTACAATAGCTTTATTAAAACTATCCAGTTCTTCTGATGGAACCCATAGTTCGTTATGGTTTTGGGCTCCTACATTCTGAGCAGGATATTGAGCAGCCGCTTCTTCCAGTACATCAAACCGGGTTACAAAGCCAAGATAGTTTCCGGCTTCGTCTCTGGTGTTCCATTTTTCTGCAATCTCTGAAGCATACTCTTCATTGAGAACAGGATAAAAAATGGGCTGCCATTCCAGTCTTGGAGGAAATTCTTTAAATCCGCTTTCTATAATCAGGATCATTTCTTTTTCTCCTACTGGTCTATATAATGTTGTTGTTTTCATGGTCATTATTTTTCAATCTTTAAATCATTCCTCTAATCTCTTATTAAGTATAAAAATAATGCTTTTACTCTATGCCTTATAACTTCTTTTGAAATTAAAAAGGGCTTAAAATCCTTCGAATAAGGAGAATAAGATCCGTAGACAGCATCAAATTTTACATCAAGATTTTCTAATTTAAATTGCTCATCAACCTGATCCAGGCAGGTAATGACCAGCTTCTTTTTAACTGGAAATACATAAGCTCCATCCAGCTTTAAGGCGTAATTCAGCAGTTTGTAATCTATTTCTCCTGTCCTCAATTCCTTCTGAAATTCATTAAATGTACAGGTTTCTTCTTCATTATTTCTCAGGTTCATTTCTTTTTCATTGCTCATCCAGCCGTTTCCGTGGCGGGTTGAGTAACTTCTGGTGACATAAAACATTTCAATATCTTCAATTTTTAAAAGCTTACAGATTTCGTATGCATTTTTAGAAGTGGTATGAGCATAGGTTACATTAGGAAAAACGCCATGATCCATATCGAGTAAAATACCCTGGCTTCCTTCAAAAATAAGGTGATCGAATGAAGTCAGCCAGGTATAATCATTTATTTTCCAGTCAATGCTGTCAACAGCTTCTAAAAAAGGATGTAAAAGCTCAGCAACTTCTTTTTCATCTGCAAAACCATAGTAATAAGCAATTCCTTTCAGTTTTTCCATCAGCATTAGCCTCGGCGCAATCAGGTCTATAGCAAATAGTTTGTAAGGACTTTCGTTTCTTTTCATCGTGGCTCCCACTCCTTTTCCGCAGGTTCCGTGTTCCAGATTATGGGCATTTGTTCTGTTCTGCCATACATCGAAAGGAGTTGTAACTTTTGCCAATGGATGGATATGCAGCTCAATGTTTCCGTTCTTTGCTTTTAACTCTTCTCTTTCTTTGAGTAGAAAAACCGGATGAATGGTACAATGCTCGGTAAAGTAAGAAGGCAGACCGCGAAGTGCACCGCTTGCAAAACTGGAATGTACATGCTTTCTTTCATCAATCATTACGGTATGTGCCGCCTGCTGCCCCCCTGAAAATCTGATCACAACAGCCTCCGGATTCTGAGAAGCCAGAAAATCTGTGGTAATCCCTTTTCCTTCATCACCAAAACCAAGTCCTATTACTATTTGCGCCTTTTTCATGTCTTTTAATTTTTGAGGTTTCTAGTATTGCCATTCATATTTTATGATGACATTGACAGATTTCTAAAGCATCTGAAACTGATCTAATCCTCCTGTTCCTCTTGTTCCGAAGCTTTGATTTTTAAACTTATCACAGATGATGTTTTTTATAACATCCGGAATTTCCCTGTGATCTGCTATGGAAATACAGTTTTGTCCTAATAATTCTTTCCAGCCTCTGTCTGCTCTCAATGCCTGATCGGAATGCAAAACACTGATGTGGTATACTTCATATTTTTTCTTTGCCTCTTCCAGCAGTTCAAAATGAGTGTAGGTTTGCTGTCCTTTTCCCATAATCTCTCTGATCGCGGATGCAGAAAGTGTTTTTAAACAGGGTTCGTCACCTACGGTAAACAGTAATCCTTTTTGTCCTCTTTTTTCAAACGCATCTGTTCTGGTGTGAAAAGCGGCAAAATACCACGCTAAAAGATAACTTTCACCTGCATTTCCACCTCCTCCGGACTCAATATAAGTTCGTGTGAGCCACATATCCAGTTCTTGATCTCCCGATTCGAACTGCCCCACCTGAAGCGGATAGCCATCACATTCATGATCTCCGATTCCAAGAAACAATAAGGCCGGATCGGGAACTCCTCCCTGGATAATTCCTCCCATGAGTTTTGGTAATCCTTCTCTGATCAGCTCATGAGGAATATGTCCCATACTTCCGGTAACATCCAATCCTAAAATAATCGGAACTGAATTGGGATGAACTTCCGAATCTCTGGATTCTCTGAAAGAAATACCGTGAGGATTCATCGATTCGTGAGCCATTCTTTTGGCATTCTGGGTGAAAATTTCTCCCGCGGATTTTGTTCCGTAACCTGCTTTGCTTGCTCTGTCATAACGAGCGCCTAAATCGTATCTTGTACTTCCCATGACTACAATGTTTTTCCAAATAAATATTCAAATCTCTTTTGGGTCACTTCGAGCTGAATATTCAGATTTCTGATTGTTAATGATAATTCCATATCTTTCTGAACGAATGCTTCGGGATTAAAATCCGCAAAAGTCAGACTGTTTCTGTCTAAAGGACTGATATCAATAAGCCCTTCCTGTTCGCGCTCGAGTCTTTTAATTTTTAATTCGATATCTTCCACTCTGCGCATGTAAATCAGTTCGGAATCTGCTCCGATGATTCTAGCACGGTCTTCTCTGATCTGATCATTATTTCTTTGTAATGATTTGATAAATCTGGGTTTTAATTCATTTTCCATGATCAAATATTTTCATTTGTGTTAATATTACGCTAATTAAACAAGACATAGCAATATATGTCTCTGATCCGGTTGATTTATACTTTTGAATACATTATATCTGTTCTCAAAACATATTTCAAGCCACTGATCAGTGTTTTTCCTTCGTGTCTTAATAGATGATGAAAAACAAGGGCAGTCCCTTTCTTTGGAGCGACTGTAAACAGGTTTTCAAATTCTGTTTCTCCTCCTTCAAAATCATCATTCAGATAGATCATAAAGGTGTAAAAGCTTTTCTCCTTTTCATTTCGGATATAACTTCCGTCTCTGTGCATTTTGAACTGCTGTCCGGGAGCATATTTATAAACTCTGAGCATTTCATTAAAGTTAAGAAGCTGATATCCATCATATTCCTGAGGCAGAAACTCTGCAGCCTTATTAAAAAGCTCTTCAGCAATTGCAGTATCAAAAATCATCAGCCGGTCATTATTTCTGATTCCTTTATTCATCTGCTGGCGTCCGAATACATTGATTTTTGCTTCTTCAAAGACTTTTTCCTGAGAAAGACTGATATAATGATCACATTCCGTTTCAGTCAGAAAATCTTCAATCAGGAATATCTGTGGATGTAATTCTATTTTTTCCATAATTAATATTTTGTGTCTGGTTTGTGTTTTTACCTTCTTAATTCATCTCTTACTTCCATCAAAGCAAATCCTAAAAGGTTTTCTCCGTTCCATAATAAAGGGTTTTCAGCTCTGTTATCTGTTTCCAGCATCCCAATTCCCCAGATTCTATCATAAGGACTTGCCTCCACTAAAACTTTGTTTCCGGTTGACAGCAGGAAGTCTTTAAATTTCTGGTTTTGAGAGAATTTTAAAAGATTTCCCTGGGTTACAATCTGATATTTATGTTCATCCCAAAGCTTCGGGTCAAAGTCTTTCACTTTTCGGCCAAGAGCTTTTGCCTGATTAGGAGTAGTGGCTCTTAAAATTTCCTTTTCCATTTCAGCATCATTAAATAATCTGGCTTTTCCAGCCATCATATAATGTTCTGCCGTTCTATAGGTAATTCCATTCTCTTCAAAAGTTCCCGGAAACCACTGACTGAAACATGATTTGGTAACCTCATCTTTTGCCGTGTGTCCCCAGAAAAAAAGAAATTTTATCTTTTCTTTTTTCTGAAAGCGTTCTGTAATATTTTGTAGGGTGAATTTCATGATTGCGTTATTTTGACACAAATTTAAAATAATATCAGTCTTTGCACCAAATTTATTTGTGTTAATTTTACACTAATAAATATAATTGATTGATTTTCAGAGATAAAAATTTAATTTCAATCAACATAAATAACACAAATTTTGATCACAAATGACACAAATTTGATGCGTTTAGGCTAAAGCCAATGGAATTTGATCTTAAAAATTATTATTACATCAATGTTATTCTGAACGAAATGCAGTATAGTGATGAATCTAAACAACTACGAGATTCTTCCTCCATCAGAATGACAGAAGCCCGATAATACAATCTGGAGTCAAATATTTCCTATTGAATGTCTTTCAATTAATATTGTATAATGTGCATTCCGAAAACGCCTATAAATATTAGCGAATAATCGTGCAAGACATTTGTGAAATTTGTGTTTAAAACAAACTATTTAATTTCAAAATAAAAGCCCTGTTCTTCCAGCTCTTTATATTTCTCTTTATTGAATGTAAAAAGTTTTCCGGGTCTGCCACTGCCTTCTTTTTTAACGTTGTTGGTTTCGTTAAGCAGTCCGTAGCTCATGATTTTTTTGCGGAAATTTCTTCTGTCAATTTCCTGTCCGACAATTGTTTTATAAAGGTTTTCAAGGTCTGAAAAAGGAAATTCTTCATTGAGAAGATTGAAGCCGATAGGCTGGTATTGAATTTTTGTACGAAGCCTTTTTAGAGCAGTCTCAATGATTGTTTTATGATCAAAAGCCACAGAAGGAAGTCTATTGATACTGAACCATTGGGCTTCTTCGGCATCTGAATCGGCAAACAGCTCATGATAAGAGGGGTTTACAAGCCCTAAATAAGCCACAGAAACCACTCTGTTTCTCGGATCGCGACCCAGACTACCAAATGTATAGAGTTGCTCTAAAAAATCGGGCTTTATGCCGGCTTCTTCATACAATTCTCTTTTTACTGCATCATCTACACTTTCATCATCGAGAACCAGACCTCCCGGTAAAGCCCAGCCACCTTTAAAAGGCTCAATATTTCTTTTAATCAGAAGGATCTGAAGGTCTTTTTTATCAAAATATCCGAAAATAACGGCATCTACAGCCACTTTTATATCCTGTAATTTTTTTGGAGACTCCATAAATTGATTTGCGTTATGAATACACAAAGTTACAATTTATGCCTGTATTAAAAAATAATTTCCGTTATAATAAAAGTTCTTATATTTAATTCATCATTCTAACCATCTTAAAACTAAATTATTATGAAAAATTTATTAGCAATTCTTTCTGCAGCATTTTTATTAATAGCTTGTGAAAAAGGAAAAACACCTGCAGCCAATGGCACCGATAAAGCAGATTCTACGGCTGCAAACTCTGAGTGGAAACCTGTAGATTCAGCAACTGCCATGAAAGATTGGATGGCGTACTCAACTCCGGGAGAAATGCAGAAAATGCTTGCCAAGTCTGATGGAATCTGGAACGGAGAAACCACTATGTGGATGGAAAACGGAGCAAAACCTATGATGAGCAAATCTGAGGCTACGAATAAAATGATGTTTGGCGGACGTTATCAGATCACTAATCATAAAGGTGACTTTATGGGAATGCCTTTTGAAGGAATGAGCATTGTAGGATACGATAATTCAAAAAAGAAGTTTGTCAGTACATGGATCGACAATATGGGAACCGGAATCATGCATAGCGAAGGCGACTGGAATCCTTCCTCAAAATCGGTTGAATTTAAAGGAAAAATGACAGATCCTTCAAGACCAGGAAAAGACTGTGATTTCAGAGAAGTATTCACGTTTGTAGATGACAATACTCAAAAGCTTGAAATGTACGGACCTGATTCCAAAACAGGAAAAGAGTACAAAACCATGGAAATAAAATATACCCGTAAAAAATAAATCCATAAAAAAACCGCTTCTGATGAAGCGGTTTTTACTTTATAATAGATTAATAATTAATCATTTAACTTTAACACTGCCATGAACGCTGATTGCGGTACTTCTACTCTACCAATCTGCTTCATTTTCTTTTTACCTTCTTTCTGCTTTTCCAATAACTTACGTTTTCTGGAAATATCCCCTCCGTAACATTTTGCGGTAACGTCTTTTCTCAAGGCTTTAATAGTTTCTCTTGCGATTACTTTCGTCCCTAATGCAGCCTGAACAGCAATATCGAACTGTTGTCTAGGGATCAGCTCACGAAGTTTTTCACACATTCTTTTCCCGATGTAATAAGCGTTGGAATCGTGAATCAATGAAGATAAGGCATCTACCATGTCACCATTGATAAGAATATCCATTTTTACCAGCTTGGAAGCTCTGAATCCTATTGGATGATAATCAAATGAAGCGTATCCTTTAGAGATAGATTTTAATCTGTCATAGAAGTCGAATACAACCTCAGCAAGCGGCATATTGAAAATTAACTCTACTCTTTCTGATGTCAGATAACTCTGGTTAACAATTTCTCCTCTCTTTTCGATACATAAAGTCATTACCGCTCCTACGAAATCGGATTTTGTAATAATAGAAGCCTTAATGAAAGGTTCTTCTACTCTGTCCATTGTTGAAGGATCCATCATTTCAGACGGGTTATTGATCAGAATCGGAACTTCAGGTTCTTTTTTAGTATATCCAAAGTAAGATACGTTCGGTACCGTAGTGATCACATTCATATTGAACTCCCTGTCAAGACGCTCCTGAACAATTTCCATGTGAAGCATTCCTAAGAATCCGCAACGGAAACCAAAACCAAGAGCTGCTGAACTTTCCGGTTCGAAAACCAGAGAAGCATCATTCAGTCTTAATTTTTCAAGAGAGAATCTTAATTCTTCAAAATCTTCCGAATCGATTGGGTAAATCCCGGCAAATACCATTGGTTTTACTTCCTCAAATCCATCAATCGGTGCATCAGCAGGTTTTTCAAAAGAAGTGATGGTATCACCTACTTTTACTTCACGGGCATCTTTAATACCCGATACAAGATATCCTACATCGCCGCAATGGATTGTTTTCTTCGGCACCTGCTTCAGTTTTAAGGTACCCACCTCATCAGCTCCGTATTCTTTTCCTGTTGCGAAGAATTTGATTTTTTCATTTTTAGTGATACTTCCGTTCACTACTTTAAAATAAGCTTCGATACCTCTGAAAGGATTGTAAACGGAGTCAAAGATTAAAGCCTGAAGCGGACCATCAGGATTTCCTACGGGTGCAGGAATTCTTTCCACAATCTGCTCAAGAAGGTTATGAACACCTTCACCTGTTTTTCCGGAAACTCTTAATACATCTTCATATTCACACCCGATAAGGTTCATAATCTCATCGGTTACTTCTTCAGGGTTTGCAGACGGAAGGTCAATTTTATTCAGAATAGGAATAATTGTCAAATCATTTTCCAATGCAAGATACAGGTTACTAATAGTCTGAGCCTGAATACTCTGTGCAGCATCTACAATAAGAAGAGCACCTTCACAGGCAGCAATAGAACGGGAAACTTCATAAGAGAAGTCAACGTGTCCCGGGGTATCAATAAGGTTTAAAATATATTTTTCTCCTTTATACTCATAATCCATCTGGATGGCGTGTGACTTGATTGTAATCCCACGTTCTTTCTCCAAATCCATATCATCAAGCGTCTGAGACTGTAATTCTCTTTGGGTAACGGTATTCGTATACTCCAAAAGACGGTCTGCCAGGGTACTTTTACCGTGGTCGATATGAGCGATTATGCAAAAATTTCGTATGTTTTTCATTTAAGAATCTTGTAATTTGCAAAGATAAAAAAAAGCGAGAGATTATTGTCTTTCATTATCTTATTGTATAAAATTATTTAATTTCCATTGAAAACCTTTGTTTTTCTAATTTACCCTTCCGGAAATATTCCTATTTTTCAAAAATATATCCTCCGGTTAAAGAATCAAGATAAACATTGGATTCCATAGTAGATCTGAAACCGACACCATGAACAGCTCCCGCATTGGTATTGGATGAAGAGTCAATTGCTGCACCTATTAAAGCTCCTACTAAACCTCCTGCCACTGCTCCAACGAATAAGCCTCCAGTTTGGGCTGAAGCAAAAAGATTGGTTCGGGAAGAATAGATACAAAAGCCTTTATCGTCTTTCTTCATTTCATCAAAACCCACAGGTGTCGTTTTATAAGCTATTCCGTTTTCTACGTAGCAATATATTTTAGAGAGCGAAGTCTCAAGACCTTTATATATTAACTGTACTACTTTTCCTTTCTTATTTTTTTTGAGGGAATACTCAGGATTTGGATTCTGGTTTCGAAATTCCTGAAAGTTTGTATAAATACCATCTTTAAGAACAGTATTGTTAAATGCTTTATACTCCTTGTTTAAATATTCTTCATATCTGTTTATTTCATTTTCAGGAATATAATATCCGGGATTGATATTTGGATAATAAGACGCTTTTATAAACTGGGTAAATATCTCAGAGATCTGTCCAGCCAAAAATATAGAAGGATGTACGGTAATTTTTGGATTAGAAACAATTACGTTATTATATCTTCCAATAAAATAGTATTTATCATTTCTTTTAATAAAGCTAGAAAGTTTAATTCTTGCTTTTGCATAACTAAATGTACGGTTACTATCCTGTTCTTCATAAACTTTCAGGTCTTCCAGCATCAGAACAATATCATTATTTCCCAGTGTTTTATTGTCTTCTCTAAATTTGTTTTCGATAAATCCCGGAAGGTCGTTACTTTCAAATTTCAGTTCAACTATATCTTTTTTGTCTGGAATACTTCCTATATTTTTATTGGATCTGTTATCAATAAAAGTAAGTGACTTTGTAAGTACTTTTCTGTCTTTTAGATTATCATTAAGCTTAATTATTTCAGTCTTTTGAGCTGGCCATAAGGATGAAAGAAAAAAAAAGAAAAATAATTTTTTCATCTTGCAAATTTTCGGCAAAAATAGGAATTTATAGTAAAATTAAACGGCTCTCACAGAAAGATCTGTAAGAGCCGTCCAACATTAAAAAAATAAACTATTATGGGTTCTGTTTGGATCCCGAAGCATTATGATTTCCGTGAGGTTTTCTTTCATCCATTTTATCCTTCATCATCTTTTCGGATTGAAACAGCTTCAGAACTTTTTGGCAGGGAATTACCTGCTGCATTTTATCTGCATATTTTTTTCTGTTATCCAATAGCTTCTGCCCTACTTCAAAACTTTGCTGCAACTTAGCTTTGGCTTCGTCATCCGATAAAGTTTCGGGATCAAAGTTGGAATTAAACTGACTTTTTATCTGCTTCTGGCTATCCAGATATTCGTTATACAATTGTGTAAATTCGGCTTTATCATCCGGATCGACATTCAGATTATCCATGATCATATTGTTCCTGAATTTCTTCAGAAGTTCTTTTCTCTCTTCCGGAGAAAGATTATTGATGACTTCTTTCCTTTGTTTAGGATCCATCTTTTTCCAATCATAATCTGTTCTTTGGGCATTTAATCCAAAGCCATAAATAATCAAAAACGTCAATAATATCTTTTTCATTTTCTTTTAATTATAAATATCCAAATAAACGTCCTGAGTCGAATTACTTGCTAACTCTGCAATTTCAGAATTAGAAAACGAGTCCAGATATTCATTCATTCGTGTTTCTTCTTTTTTCTTCACAGTTTTCACCGGTTTAGGGCTCTCTGTTGTTTTTTTAGTTTCGCTTACACTTTTAGCAGCGTAAACATTGTTATTTTTTTGATTTTCAACTGTTTGATTATTATTTTCAACAGAAGTTAAATCAGATTTTAAAGTTTCATAAGCCTGCTCACTTTCTGTTTTCGGCGCTTCGTTATTGGCAACATAAGCTGTTTTAGAGTTCAGTATCTGTTCTGTGGAATCGTTATCTGAATTAAAAACATACGTTGTTCCAAAAATCAAAGCCAGCGATGCCGCTGCTGCATACATCCAGTTCAGCTTAAAGACAGGTGCTTTTTTACTTGTCTTTATATCATTCATAACGCTCTCCTGAATATTTTCAAACATATTATCAGGAACTGTGTAAATATTTTTACGCTCTAATTTTTCTATGTCGAACTCTTTCATCTTTGTTGGTCAAAAATTATTTTTCGTAATTTTCTTTAATATAATCTTCTATTTTCTGTTTGGCATAATGATAATTTGTTTTCAAAGTCCCTACAGACATATCTACAATTTTTGATATTTCTTCGTAGGGCAAATCATCATAATACCGCATCATAAATACCAGTTTCTGCTTTTCGGGCAGGCTGTGTATAGCGTTCTGCAGTAAAACCTGTATCTCTTCAGCATCTCCTTCTGTATTATCTGCGACGAGATTCTGCATATGATACTCCGGATCCTCATCAGTTTTCTGCATCTTTTTCATTTTGTTGACCTGCTGTAGTGCTTCGTTGGTAGCGATCCTGTACAACCAGGTATACAACTGGCTATCATTTTTGAACTGATGAAAATTCTGATATGCTTTAATAAAAGTTTCCTGCAAAGTATCCTGTGCAAGATCTCCGTCCACAATAATTCTTCTTATGTGCCAGTACAATCTGCTTTGATAGGCGTCCATCAAGGCACGAACCCCTTTATCCTGGGTTCGTGGATTCTGCATCAACGAAATAATTTCCGCGTCCTTAATCTTCATAAGATGCCTTCATTGTTTTGGATTACAAAAATAGCTGAAAGTTAAATTAAAAATTCAATTTTCAATGTAAATATTAAAAATAATATGAGACACTTACGCAATAAACGTGCCTATATTGAAGAAGAGGATTTCTGAAGCAATCTTCCTTTCCCGGCTCAGCTTAAAATCTTATATTTGTTATATGCAAATTGTAATCATCGGTTCCGGAAATGTTGCCTATCATATGGCAAAAGCTTTCACGTTGAAAAGCATTCCTGTGGCCCAGCTATTTGGGAGGAACGAAAAAGAATTGAAAAAAATATCTGAAGAATTAAATATTCCTTCCGCTACAGATCATCTGGAAAAAGCAGATCTTTATATCATCTGTGTAAGTGATCATTCTGTGGGGGAAGTTTCGAAGATGATAACCGAAAAAGACTGTCTGGTTGCCCATACCTCAGGATCACTTTCAAAAGAAGTTCTTGCAGGAGACTATCGAAAATCCAGCTTCTACCCTTTGCAGACTTTTTCAAAATCCAAGGAACTTGACTATGAAAAAATTCCGTTTTTTATAGAAGCGGAAAATGAAAAAGATCAAAAGATATTGTTTGATCTTGCTTCAAAGATTTCGGAAAGGGTGATGGATAGTAATCACGAAAAAAGAAAATATATTCACCTGACAGCTGTATTTGCCTGCAATTTTGTGAATCATCTTTTTTCAAGGGCTAAAGAAATTTCAGATTCCCAGGATATTCCGTTTGATTATTTCTTACCGCTGATTGATGAAACGGTTCATAAAATTCATGAAATTGAACCTAAAATGGCACAAACAGGGCCAGCCGTAAGAAATGATGTAAGGATTTTACAGCTGCATGAGCAGTTATTGAAAGACGAAAGTCTTGACATTTATAAAACAATGAATCATTCTATTCAGAAAATGTATGAGTTATAAAGAGAAATTAAAAGATATTAAGGCATTTGTATTTGATGTTGACGGCGTTTTCACAGACGGAAGTGTATATCTGCTTCCCGGAGGCAATATGTGCAGGGTAATGAATGTTCTGGACGGATATGCGGTAGTAAAAGCTTTAAAAAACAATTATTTAATCGGTGTTATTACCGGAGGAAATGATGAAATGGTAAAGCATAGAATCAATTATCTGGGTATTCAGGATTACTATCCGAAGTCTCATAATAAAATAGATGATTTTGAAGATTTTAAGAAGAAATATAATCTTAAAAACGAAGAAATTCTGACGATGGGTGATGATCTTCCGGATATTCATATCATGGAAAGTTCAGCTATTGCGGCGTGTCCTGAAAATGCGGTTCCTGAAGTAAAAGGAATTTCCGATTATATTTCCCCGAAAAAAGGAGGAACGGGTGCTGTTCGTGATGTGATTGAACAGGTAATGAAAGTTCAGGGGAACTGGCATGACGATAATACTCAATCCGTATAAGTATCTGTATGAAATTACTTTTAGCATCACAATCCCCAAGAAGAAAAGAACTTCTTTCAAGCCTTGGTTTTGATTTTGAGGTCGTAAAAATAGACTGTGAAGAAATTATCCCGGAAAATATTAAAATAGAGGAATCTGCCGCTTACCTTTCTGATTTAAAGGCTGAAGCCTTCAGAAACCTGGAAGAAGGTGAAGTGCTTCTGACTGCTGATACGGTAGTTGCTATCGACAATCTGATCCTTGGAAAACCTAAAGATGAAGCGGATGCCTTTAAGATGCTTCAAAATCTTTCCGGAAGAACGCATCAGGTGTATACGGGAATTACCATCAAAACAGCTGAAAAAACGATTACCGAAACGGATGTAGCCGACGTTACTCTGGACAAGGTTTCGGATGAAGAAATAACTTATTATATTCAAAACTATAAGCCTTTTGACAAAGCTGGCAGTGATGGTGTTCAGGAATGGCTGGGAATGGCGAAGATCACAAGCCTTACAGGAAGCTATTATACCATTATGGGGCTTCCTACCCATCTTGTTTATAAAATCCTGAAAGAATCTTCTCTGATTTAAAAGATGATCGGACTTGAGGCGCTCATTAAAGAAGAAATAAAATATTTCAGCAAGAAATATAAATATTATTCATTATAAAATTTTATTATTTTTACAAAATCATCAAACTGCTGATAATAAAAAGCAGATTAGCGAGTTATATTGAATAATGAAAAAGAATATATTATTCCTTTTAGTCATATGTCTTGTTGCTTCATGTGCTACCAAAACAAAAAAGCCGGAGCAGCGTTCAAGAGTATTGAAAGGATTTTCCACATATTACAACACTCTCTTTAATGCGAAAGATGCATTAAACAGTGAGTTTACATCCAGAGACAAAGGACATAAGGATAACTTCTATGCGCCTTATATCCCTATTCTTACTTACGAAGAACAACCTTTGGGAAGTGATCTTGGGCAAACTGAAGCTTTTGCAGAAAACTCTATGAAGATGGCAGAAGTAGCCAACAGACCTTCAGGAAGAGGCAATTCAGTAATTCCGAATATTCCTGGCGGACCTCAGGGAAATGGACCTTCAAGACCTGACGGTGAGCAAGCCAAAGGAGCTACTACGCTGGAAATTGCAGAAGCAAAAGCTTTAAAAGCAATTAATAAATATTCTGTTACCAGAAATGGTGAAGAGAAAAACAAGCAGATTTTTGATGCCTATATGATCCTTGCGCAGGCAAGAATTTATCGTGGTAAATCTCTTGAAGCCCTGGATGCCCTCAATTATGTTTTCACCCGTATGAAAGATGATAAAAGAATTGCACTCGCAAGAATTTATCAGGGGCTTGCATATGATAAAATCAAAGATTATCACAGAGCGCATGAAACATTTGCCAAACTGAAGAGTGAAGATATCAGTAAAAGCTATGCAAAACTACTGAGCATTTATTATTCTGAATCTCTTCTTGATGCTGGTAAAAAAGAGGAAGCGGCTAAAGAACTTGATAATGCTTTTGAACTGAATTCGGACAGAAAACTGAAAAGCAGAATCGCTTATCTGAGAGGTCAGGTGCTGGAAAATCTTAACCAGAATGATAAAGCAAGGGAAAGCTATGCTGCAGCATATAAATACGCCAGTGATTTCGAATTTGAAGTAAAATCTCAGGTTGCCATTGCCAAAACTTTTAACGGTAAAGGCGACTATGCGGGAGCAAAAAACTACCTGGAAGGAATCAGTAAAAAAGGGATGTATGGCTCCAGAAAGAATGAATTTTATTATGCTTTAGGGCTAATGGCCAATAAAGCAGGCAAAAAGGATGAAGCACAGCAATTTTTCAGAAAATCTCTTTTTGAAAAGGTTTCTGATCCTCAGATCCGTGGATTGGCATATTATGAAATAGGTAAAAGCTACCTTGATAAGAATGATTATATCGGAGCCGGAAGTTATTATGATTCTGCGCTTGCTGTAATGACTTATGAGCCTTCAAAAATCCTTTTAAAAGACCAGTCTGAATACATTAAGAAGATTTCTAAAAACTATTATCTGATTAAAAAGAATGACAGTATTCTTTCCCTGGCGAAGATGAATGACAGTCAGAAAACAGATTATTTCACAAAATATATTGCAAAATTAAAGATTAAAGAAGAGAAAGAGGAACAGGAAAGAAGACGTGCAGAAAGAAGTAAAGGTTTTGATACCGGTGATTACAGCGCCAATTCTATTTTTGCCAATAGTGCCAATTCTTTTGAGGACTTTGGCGTAACTACAAAAGGTTTTTATTTCAGTAATTCAGGAACGGTAAGCAAAGGAACCTCTTCGTTTAAGCAAATCTGGGGAGACCGTGCCCTGGCCGATAACTGGCGTTCTTCCAAGAAAATGGCCACTATTGAAGATATGAAGAATGAAGCGTTAGGAGTAACTTCAGCGCCTAATCCAAGACGTTTTGAGCCTGCGTATTATATTGAACAGATCCCTACAGATCAGGGGAAATTGTCTCAGTTAAAAAAGGACAGAGATACTGCTTCACTAGGTCTGGGAATTATGTATCAGAATTATTTTACCAATACCCCACTGGCTACAAAAACGCTTTATGACCTTGTAGATGTAAAGCCGGAAGAAAAAGTGATGTTACAGGCGCTGTATGAGATTTTTGCCATGAATTATGAGAAAAATCCACAAGCTTCTGAAAGAGCAAAACAAATTCTCCTGGCAGATTATCCATATACTTCTTATGCAGAATTCGCCAGAAATCCCAAGAATAAATCGTTTGTAAAATCAACCGAAGAAGTTGAAAACGAATACAAAAAGGCATATGCTCTATTTGAATCTGAAAAATTTGCAGAAAGTAAGGATGTGATCGATCAGACGATTCAGAAGTATCCCAAAGATGCGCTGGTTCCTAAGCTGTACCTTTTAAATGCATTCAATGCAGGAAAATCCAGTGGAAAGGAAGTAATGATTCTCCAGCTTGAGCAGATTGCCCTGAATTATTCTAAAACATCTGAAGGAATTAGAGCCAAAGAAATGCTGAATTACCTGAAAAGTGATTTGAGCTTCCAGGCAACGGATAATAAAGGAAATTCTATTCCTCAACAGCCGTCAGGAGTACCCCTACAGCCTAATACTCAAAATACGGGACTTCCACAAATGAACAGCGGGAAAGTACAGAAACTGGAAAATGTAGATCTGCAAAGTACTACTCCGTTACAGACAAATCCTTCCCCACAGAAGCAAGATAAAAATGATAAAAACCCTGGTGTGAAAAGACCAACTTCACAGGTTCCATCAAAACCTCAATAACATAAAAAAGCGAAGATTTACTCTTCGCTTTTCTTTTTCTTTACTCCATGAAAATCTTTGAGATAAAAAGGCTCAAAATAGGCCATATCCTCAAATTCTTTGTTTTCTATTTTTTCCAGTGTCTTTCTGATGAGATATTGTGCAGAAGGATAAACATCTTCTTTAAAAACGGCATCAGGGAGATTCAGAATATCTTTTGCCTTTTTAGCACCATCCCCTGCAAACAGAACTTTTTTATCTTTAAATTCTTCAAAAGAAGTTTCGTCTAAAATCTTAGCTTCCGTATCAGATAACTCCTTCCCTGTCCCACCATCATAAACAGCCGTATACACCTCCATTCTCCTTGCATCGATCAAAGGTATAACAAAGTCGTAGTTATCGCCTAAAAAAGGCTCTACCATGCTTTCAAGAGAATTCACTGCAATCAAAGGAACTCTGAGTCCATAACAAAAGCCTTTCGCAGAGGCAGCACCAATTCTTAAACCGGTATAAGATCCGGGACCTTTTCCTAAAGAAACTGCCTCGATATCTTTAAGTGAAATTCCCGCTCCTTCCAACGCCCACTCCACATAGGTGTGTAAGCTTTCGGACTGTTTATAGTTTTCAGAAACTTCTTCACAAAGGCATATAAGCTTTTCATTGTCTGATACTGCTACTGAACAGTTCTTAGATGATGTTTCAAGATATAGAATTTTCATTTTTTTGTTTTAAGCTAAACAGCAACATTGCAAGAGCAGAATTGCTTTTAATACTCTGCAAATTTACTCCATTATTTTGGACTATTTTCTATAAATCGTTCTTGGCTCAGCCTGAGCACTTGGATAGATGGTCATATCAGAAACAGTAACGTGTTTCGGTGCATTTACACAGTAAGCAATGGCATCAGCAATATCTTCCGCTTTCAGGGCATCATAGCCTGCGTACACTGTTGAAGCTTTTTCACTGTCTCCTTTGAATCTCACCAGAGAGAAATCCGTTTCTACAGCTCCCGGCTGGATATTGGTTACTTTGATTCCAAATTCGGTGAGCTCCAACCTCATTCCTTCCGAAATAACATCTACTGCTTTCTTCGTTGCACAGTACACTACTCCATTCGCATAGGTTTGTCTTGCTGCTACAGAACTGATGTTTACTATATGACCTAAATTTTTAGTTTTCATAATCGGAATGATCATTTTAGAAACATAGAGCAATCCCTTTACATTTCCGTCGATCATAGAATCCCAGTCATCTGTCTTACCAGCAGAAAGAGGATCTAACCCGTGGGCATTCCCTGCGTTATTAATCAGAACATCAATCTCTTTCCAGTTTTCAGGAAGGGAATTAATGGCTGCTTCTACTTCTTCAAGATTCCTTACGTCAAATTTCAAACTAAATATTTCGGTATAATCAGAAAGTTCTGTTTTCACAGATTCCAGCACCTCACTTCTTCTTCCACAAATAATGATTCTGTTTCCTTGTTTTGCAAGAAGCTCTGCAGTGGCTTTACCTATACCGGAAGTTGCTCCGGTGATCAATATTGTCTTCATAAAATTGGTTATTAAATGTCCGAATGCTGTACACTGTCAATGTCATGATCCTGATACATTCAAACATTGTTGTATTGATTTATTAGTTCGCATCAAAGGCCTGAAAAGCATCTTTGATATGGTTAACTATTAAGTTTTTATTATCATCAGGAAGAACGGAAATAATATCAAATCGGGCTTCCTGATCTTTATTAAATTCTTCCAGATAATGATTAGCTGCGGAAACAATAGATTTTATCTTTGTTTTGGTTACAGCTTCCTGAGGAAGGAGGAAGATATCGGTAGATCTTGCTTTCACTTCCACGATAATAATCAGATTATCTTTTTCAGCAATAATATCAATTTCGTTCTGCTTAAAGCGAAAGTTTCTGGCCTTAATTGTATAGCCGTTTTTCTGAAGATAATCAGCAGCAAGATTCTCTGCTATTTTTCCAAAATCATTATGATGGGCCATACTGTAAGTTTTAGAGTTGGGGGAGTAGTGGTATTTTAAAAATCAATCTTAACACTGCTGTCCACATTCATTTTCACATTGGCTCCGATTAAAAGTGGTCTGTTGTCCTTAATGTGCCCATTAGGAAAAGCAAATGCAACGGGGAATTTATACTTCGAAATTCTGTCTGAGATCAGTTTGTAAGCAAATTCATCAAAGCTTTCTTCATAACTTTTATTTTCCTTTTCATCTCCCATATTGGTCATTCCACCCACAATAAGTCCTTTGATCTTACTGAAGACCCCGGCAAGCTCCAGACTCATGATCATACGGTCCAGTGCATAGAAGTTTTCTCCGATATCTTCAATAAACAGAATCTTGTCTTTAAATTCGAATGAATATTTTGTTCCCAGAAGAGCGTAGATAAGGGCTAAATTCCCTCCAACCAATTCTCCCTGGATATTCCCTTTTTTGTTCAAAGGGTGAGATTTTAGGCCGTATTTAGGCTTTTTGCCTTTAAGGATATCAAAGATCAGATCATAGCTTTCATCTGTCACACCAAAACTGGATGTCTTGATGGTTTGTCCATGGATGGAAACAAAACCTTTTTTCAACAGATAACTTTGTATGACTGTATTATCGGAATATCCAATATACCATTTCGGGTTTTCCATAAACTTTTTCAGCTTCAGATGCTGAAGAAGATGCTGGCATCCATAACCTCCTCTGGAAGCCCATACCGCTTTTATTTCCGTATCATTAAAAGCCCAGTTGATATCTTTTGCTCTTTCCTTTTCTGTTCCGGCATAATTATATCCGTTTGAAAATTTAGTGTAGAGATGTTCCCCGGGAACAGGTTCAAAACCTCTGCTTCTAATCATTTCTATTCCTTTTTCCAATTGAGGGACATCTACCGCTCCGGCAGGGGAAATAACAGCTATTTTATCTCCTTTTTTAAGAGACTTTGGAAAGATCATTTTTTTCATTTTGCTTTTTGATATTTTACTTCTTTCTTTTCTGCTTCCTCCAGCTGTTTTTCAAATTGATTGAACTTTTTAAAACTCTGCAGGAAAATAAAGAAACTGAAGATAATAAGAATACAGCCAACAACTCTTCTGATCTGGTTGGCCAGTTTTTGTGTTAATTTATCGTGAAACTGCTTGGCGAGAAATATCTTGGCAAGATCTATAGACAGGTAAGTAGCCAGTACTATGCTGATGTATAAAATAAAACTGCTGGTGTCCGGATATTGATTCCTTACGGAAATTACCGTTACCAGCCAGAAAAGGATGACTCCAACATTGAGAAGATTAAAGAAAAAACCATTGAAAAATGTTTTAATATAATTCTGGCCGATAATCCTTTCTTCACCGGGCAGATGCATCTTGGTTTTGGTAACCAGCATCACAATCCCATAGATAAAAATAAGAATGGAAGTAATTCTGTAAAACCCCGGATGCTTATCTATTAATGTTACAATATCTGTACTGGCATAATACGCCGCTACAATGCATAATAAATCTGCTGTAATGACACCAAGATCTAATGACAGGGCATGTCTGGGGCCTCTGGAAAAGCTGGTTTCAATTAACAGGAAAAATATAGGTCCTATGAAAACCAGGCTCAGCATAAATCCTAATATGATGGCAGATAGTACAAGTTCTAGCATTAAGTGGTGTTTTAAAATGAAAATAAATTCATTTCGTTTAATACAAAGTTATACTTTATGATTTAATTATTCAATAAAGTTGTGATATATCAAGTGGATTTTAATCAGAGTTTAATGTAATTTTTTTAAGAAATAGGAGAGGAGCGTTTATTATACGTTTTTTGCTAAAAAAATAAAGAGGTCATTCCGCTTAGAAACAACCTCCTTTATATGATAATTTTACTGAATATGTTCAGCAATTTTTTTTATTTTTCCAAACAGTTTTCATTGAGAACAAATTCGAAATCTTTTCTGATTTTAAGACCACAAATACCCCTTTCAAAGGTATAAATAACCTGATTTTTAAAAAGCATTCTTTTATAATCAATCCAAAAACTTCTGGTCATGTAAGAATATTCGTAGGCGTTTCCACTCAAATAAACGTAAGTTGTCTTTCCTTTCTGATGGCTGTGTACGCTTCCAACCTCTGAAACCATGTTTCTGAAACAATATGTTTCTTTGGTAGGATTCATTCCTGTAACGTAATTGATAAGAAAGAATCCATTTATTATCAATGGAAAAGTGACTCCAAAAAAATATTTTCTTCCTTGCTTATTGATATTGATAATATTTCTTTTAATTAGAATATTACATAATATAACAAGAACAATCAGAACCAATACAAAAAGATAAAAATTGATAACAGTATTAAAATTACTGTTACCAATAATATTGCGTTTAAAATACTAAATACAATGTATTTATCTATTCTCGTCATTACTTCACGATCTGGAAGTCAAGCTGTTTCTGAATCAGATTGGCTTTTACCACTTTGATCTGAACTTCATCTCCAAGCTGATATTTATTTCCATGTCTTATTCCGTATACGGCATGGGTTTTTGCATCATACATATAGGAATCATCTACAAGGTCTCTCAACTTGATCAATCCTTCCGCTCCGTTTTCAGGAATCTCAACCCAGAAACCAAATTCTGCCACTCCGGAAATTACACCTCTGAAAGTTTCTCCCAGATGCTTTTCCATGAATTTCACCTGCATGAATTTGATGGAGTCTCTTTCCGCATCTGCTGCCAGTCTTTCCATGGCGCTGCAGTGTTTTGCTTTGTCTTCAAGCTCACCTCTGTTTGGAGATTTTCCTCCATCCAGATAATGCTGAAGAAGACGGTGAGCCAATAAATCCGGGTAACGGCGGATAGGAGAGGTAAAGTGGCTGTAGTATTCAAAACCAAGACCATAGTGGCCAATGGGTTCTGTGGAATATACTGCTTTGCTCATACTTCTCATCGCAAGAGTTTCAATCATATTTTCTTCCCCTTTTCCTTTCACATCATGAAGAAGTTTATTCAAAGATGCGGCAACCTTTTTGGTATTGGCCAAATCCATTTTATATCCGAAAGTAGCAACGAAGTCTCTCAAAGATTCCAGTTTTGCAGGATCCGGATCATCGTGAACCCTATAAATAAATGTATTGTTGGTGATCTCACCTTTTCTTGAAAGCGATACAAATTCTGATACTTTTTTATTGGCTAAAAGCATGAATTCCTCGATCAGGTGATTGGAATCTTTACTGATTTTAAAGTACACACCAATCGGTTCGTTATTTTCATCAAGATTAAATCTTACTTCACTTCTGTCAAAAGTAATCGCTCCTTTTCTGATACGATCATTACGCATTATTTTCGCCAGCTTATCAAGCGTATTGATTTCTTCCGCCAAATCTCCCTGTCCGGTTTCAATACGTTCCTGTGCTTCCTCATAAGTAAATCTTCTGTCTGAATGGATAACGGTTCTTCCAAACCACTGTTTCTGAATTTCAGCATTGTCATTCAATTCAAAAACAGCTGAAAAAGTATATTTATCTTCGTGTGGACGAAGGGAGCAAACATCATTACTCAACACTTCCGGAAGCATCGGCACAACCCTGTCAACCAGATATACTGAAGTAGCTCTCTGATAGGCTTCATCATCAAGAATAGTTCCCGGCACTACATAATGAGATACGTCTGCAATATGAACTCCGATTTCCCAGTTTCCGTTTTCCAGTTTTCTGATGGATAAAGCATCATCAAAGTCTTTTGCATCCTTAGGGTCAATGGTAAATGTACAGATATTACGCATATCCCAACGTTTTGCCACCTCTTCATCTGTGATGCTTCTGTCAATTTTATCTGCATCAGCTTCTACTTCCGATGGAAATTCATAAGGGAGGCCATATTCTGCGAGAATAGAGTGGATTTCCGTTTCGTGTTCTCCCGGAGCACCCAATACCTGAATAATTTCACCTTCCGGATTTTTATCCCCGGGTCTCCATTCTGTCATTTTTACAATTACCTTATCTCCATCTTCTGCAGTGCTGAATTTTCCTTTCGGAATAAAGATATCTGTGTTGATTGATTTTTTATCACAAACTACGAACCCAAAATCTTTGTGGGCAACCTTCTGAAAGGTTCCTACAAACTCTGTTCTGTTTCGTTCCAAAACTTCCAGAACGGAACCTTCCAGTTTCTTTCCTTTATAATGATAAGTTATAATAAGAACCTTATCTCCCTGCAGGGCATCCTTTACATTTTTGGAATGAACGAAGACATCATCTTCCAGTCCTTCCACATTTACATATGCATTTCCGCTTTGGTTGAAATCTATTATTCCGGTAAGCGTTCCTGCAATTTTCAGGTTCACTATATATTTTCCTTTTTCTACTTCTTTGATCTTTTCAGATCCCTGAAGTTTATGCAGTGCCTGGATTACAAGTTCTCTTTGTCTTGGATTTTTGTAATCTATTCCATCAGCGATCTGCTTATAATTATAAATTTTGGATGAATTTGCATTCATAAAACGGAGGATCATTCTTCCGATCTCCATCATTTTTAAATCATTTTTATGACTTATATATTTTCTTTTTTTTGGCATTTTAATTTTCTTTTAATTAATTTAGTCTTATCCCAGGTAAGACCTTTTTCTAAATTTTCCTTATCCGTTCCTTTCTATAAGGTCATTCAATTTCATCATTAGAATCTTTCCGTAAATCATCAGAAATTATCTTTCAGTTTGCTTACAACGGGAGCTTTAGTTTTGTATAAATTTAATACAATTCTGGAGAAGAAAAGAGAAAAACCTTCTATTAAATATATTTCAAATATAAGAAAGGCTTTGGGGAATAATAGAGTGTAATTTCTATTGGACACTGCAAATGTACGAATAAAAAATAAATAAGGCTTGCAAAGTAATTTACAAGCCTTATTATAGTATTTAGCAAACTGCAATTTTATCAACTCTGTTCTGGTGTCTTCCACCTTCGAAGTCTGTTGAAAGAAATTTATCTACAATTTCAAGCGCCAGCTCTTTAGATATAAATCTTGCCGGCATTGAAATCATGTTGGCATCATTATGCTGTCTTGCCAGTGTTGCAATCTCCGGCATCCAGCACAAAGCGCATCTAATTTTCTGGTGTTTGTTTGCAGTGATCTGAACTCCGTTTCCGCTTCCGCAGATCAGAATTCCAAGCTCATTTTCTCCGTTTTCCACAGAGGTTGCAGCAGGGTGTACAAAGTCCGGATAATCCACACTGTTTGTGGAAAACGTTCCAAAATCCTGTACTTCAAAACGTTCTGAAAGATAGTTCTTAACAATCTCCTTATATTCATAGCCTGCATGGTCCGCTGCAATAGCAATTTTTCTTTTCATAATACTCTTATTAAGCTTTATTAGATTCTATTTCCTTACAAAGGTAAGAATAATAACAATTCGTGTTAGTAAACCCTGAGTTAATTGTGAAAAGGTATGTGAATAACTGTGGAAAACTTTTCTCAACTTTCTATTTTTAAAGATGAATTTATTTCGTAATAGAAAATCTTTCCTCAAACTTTTCCCACAACTTTCCAGATGTTTTCTTCAGCTATCCCCAGATTTTTCCATAATAAAATAACTAATAATGGCTTTGTTTCAAAGTTATCAACATTTGTTAATAAGTATTTGAAATTGCAGGTTTACAGAGTTTTATAATGTGAGTTAAATATGAGTTGAATAAAAGTTGAATGTTATCAATTTTTAGCCTAAAACTTATCCCCGAAACTAACAATACTCAACAACAACTACATCATTCTTTTTTTTATAAGAGAAAGAATTGTTGATTAATGGGTGATTGGGTTCGGGGAAAGTTTTTGAAAACTTTTATTTTAATCAAACTGTTGAAAAAGTTTAAAACCTTACATTTGTGAAACAAAAATTCAATGAGGTTTATGAAATTGTTCCTGCGAGATTTTTACAAAAACTAAAACGGATTTCTGCAGAACAGTCTCATAAGGCTAAGTAAAAAATAAATCTATTTATGAAAACAATCAATGATCTTAATTTTAAAGATAAGAAGGCTCTGGTAAGAGTGGACTTCAATGTTCCGCAGGATGATCAACTGAAAGTGACAGACAACACAAGAATTGTTGCTGTGAAACCTACAGTGGAAAAGATTCTTAATGATGGTGGTTCTGTCATCTTGATTACACACCTTGGAAGACCAAAAGGAGAGGTTAAGGATGAATTTTCCCTTCAACATATTGTAGGTGAAGTTTCTTCTGTTTTAGGACAGGAAGTAAAGTTTGTAGACGAATGTATCGGAGAAAAAGCAGAGCAGGCAGCTGCAGATTTGAAACCAGGGGAGATCTTACTATTGGAAAATGTACGTTTTCATAATGAAGAGGAAAAAGGAGATGCTGCATTTGCTGAGAAGCTTGCTAAATTAGGAGATGCTTATGTAAATGATGCGTTTGGTACAGCGCACAGAGCTCATGCTTCCACAGCAGTAATAGCTCAGTATTTCCCATCAACTAAATATTTCGGTTTACTAATGGCTAAGGAGCTTCAGGCTATCGATAAGGTTTTAAAAAGTGGTGAAAAACCTGTTACAGCTATTCTGGGAGGTTCTAAAGTTTCAACTAAAATTACCATTATAGAAAATATTCTTCCTGCAGTAGATAATCTGATCATTGGCGGAGGTATGGCATTTACCTTTATTAAGGCTCTTGGAGGAAAAATCGGTACTTCTCTTGTAGAAGAAGATAAACTTCCTTTGGCCCTTGAGATCTTAGGAAAGGCCAAAGAACATAAAGTAAAAGTATATCTTCCGTCTGATGCTATCATCGCTGAAAGCTTTAGTAATGATGTAGAAATAAAAGAAGCTGATATTTATGCTATTCCTGAAGGATGGATGGGACTTGATGCTGGTCTTAAATCAAGAGATCAGTTTAATGATGTATTGCTGAATTCACGCACAATTCTTTGGAATGGCCCGATTGGAGTTTTTGAAATGTCAAATTTTGCTGCTGGAACAGTTGCATTAGGAGAGAGTATCGCAGAAGCAACAAGATTGGGAGCTTTTTCTTTAGTGGGAGGCGGTGACAGTGTTGCTTTCGTGAAGCAATTCGGATATGCTGATCAGGTTAGTTATGTTTCTACCGGTGGGGGAGCAATGCTTGAAAGTCTTGAAGGACTTGAATTACCAGGGGTAGCTGCCATCAATAATTAATAGGAAATATAATATATTTTAAAGCCTGCTAATTATATTAGCAGGCTTTTTTTATTTCTTAGATTTAATTAAAATCCTTTATTGATCGGTGTTTTAATACTATTTTAGATATAACTTGTAGTTATATATAGATAGGTTGAATTCTCTTTCAGTGACTTATGTTTTTCAGGAATTTTATGATCACAATATTCTTGTAAAATTTATGTATATAGGAGACTTTATTTCTGTTTTTATTCTCATTTTGATTTGGTAAATGACCATGATTTTTGCAATACTATTGATATAAAGAGAGGTGTTTCTTCTATAAATTATACCTTGTATTTCGAAAAATATAGAAAGAGAAATTGATATAATTTTATGAAAATTATTAGAAAGTTGGAAGGAGGATTTGTGATTTTTTCTTCTAATTGGAATAAGACTTTATTCATCTTTTTTTGGAAAAAATATGATAGATTGATTTAAAAATGAAAGATTTCTGGAAATAGTATTTTTGCTTGTTTTAATTTTAAATTTCTTTTATAAAAGTAGAGATACAAATTTTTGTGAATCCTGGAGATTTAAATTTATTTTTTTTATTTCACATATAAGTGACTATCTTGTATCTTATTGTATATTAATGATTAAACTAATTTGTTAACTGTTTTATTCCTTATCATTTTCATATGATCATTTTCCATAATATTAGAAATAAGTGCGTAAGTGCAATAAAATGAGTAAGTTAATGCCTTTTTGTTTTTTTTAGAACTTTTTCCAGGATAAATTTTAGTTCGTTTTTGATTTTTATTTCTTTAGACTGAAAAATTTGCTATGAAGTTTATAGCCTTCTATTTTCAAATTTTTTGTTGAGTATTGAGTTTTGAATTCTCTAGGATTATTAATTTTTATTATTCCGATTTTCTCAAAAAATAGTAACCAATCAATTTTCATCAATTTTTTTTTTAAATAGAGAAAAATTATTTTAATAAAAATTATAAAGTGGAGTAGGGGAGTTCTTTTTTGTTTTTATATAGTGGAAGAATTATTTTAAGAGGAAATTCGATTTTCAATTTTGCTTGTGGCCAGAAATATATTTACCTGTTCAGCTTTAATTTTTTATTTTCAATAAAACGTCGAAAAATGACCTTCATAAATAGTTTAAAAATCGATTTTCTATCTTTTTTAGAGTATTTGTATCTTATTTTATTTTGAAGTTAAATTGAAGCTGTTTTTGTGGTAATTTATCTTGTTAAAACTAAATTTCTTCTTTTTTTCGCTTGTTTTTATGGTTTTATTGAATACTAAGTTAGAAAGTTAAATAAAAGCTTTAAGTACATAAATTACTGAGGAGATGATCTATATTTTTCTTTATTATTAAAATGGAGTAGGGGAGATATTTTTTATTGATAGGTAAGGAAGGTAAATTTCTATTTTATTTTTAAGTCTTTACAAAATAGATGTAGGATTTAAAATATAAATGTATTCCGGAAAAAAGAAAACTCAGGATTTTTCTCCTGAGTTTTTGATTTTTAAGCTAAAGATGCCGAAAATTGACCTTCATAAATGGGTCAAAAATCGATTTTCTATCTTTTTTCGATAATGTATATCAAACTTGAAAATTCGTTCGAAAATAAGGCCTTTGCGTTAGAAATTGTTCCGTAAACCATGGCTTTTATCCAAAATAGCGGTGATTTTTTATATTTTTCGCTCAACATGGAGATATAATAAGAATCAAGAACCAAAGGTTTGATCTTTCTCATTTTCCAGTCAGGATTTTTAGAAATTAAGTTTTCCATACCTTTTTTTGAAAAATGATAGATATGTCTTGGGACATCATAAGCTGCCCAATACTCTTTATAATGTTTCGCATCATAAGAAGTAGGGTTAGGAACAGCAATAACAAGAATTCCTTTTTCTTTTAATTTTCCATGGAAAATAGCAAGCATTTCATCCTGATTCTCGATGTGCTCAAATACATGCCAGAGCGTAATAGCATCTAAGGTCTTTTCTTCAATTTTATTTATATTATCTAAGATGGAAGCCTTTGTAATTTTTCCTTTTGCTGCTTTTCTTGCATCAGAATCCGGTTCAAATCCGTAGGTTTCAAAATCATTTTCTATATACTTTACAAACTCTCCGGCACCGCATCCGTAGTCAAGAACTTTTGATCCTTTTTTTATTCTGTCTACGAGTATATTCTTTTTGTACTGCAGATTGAAAGACTGAAGAAATTTATAAAGCTTTTCTTTCATACTTCCGGAATCCTGGTGATGAGAAATATAATCTTCGCTTTCATAATATCTGGAAATATTGGATGGGATAGGAGTGGTTTTAAATACACCTTTTGTTTCTGTCTCTTTAATTTCAAATATTTCCTGTGAAAGAAAATGATCTTTTATTTTCATTGAAGTAAATATCTTTAATATGATAAAAAATTAAGATATCCAGAAGTTTTTTACGCTTTTAAATACCTTAATTTTTGTTTTTGTCTTTAATGTTTCACGTGAAACATTTTTTATTAACGTCCTAAATAAACTAGTAATACATTGATATCAGCCGGAGAAACACCGCTTATTCTTCCTGCCTGGGCAATTGTCTTCGGACGAACATTTGTCATCTTCTGTTTTGCTTCTGCAGAAAGACTGCTTAGTTTTGTATAATCGAAGTCTTCCGGGATTTTAATATTTTCAAGGCGATTCAGTTTAGCTACATTTTCCTTTTCTTTCTCAATATATCCTTTATATTTAATATTGATCTCTGCCTGCTCTCTTACTTCTTCATTATATTGAGTAGAAATTTCTTTAATAAAATCAATTTCGTCCAGCTTTTCTAATGTCATATTAGGTCTTGTAAGGATTTGAGCTGCTCTGTAGGCCTGATCTACAGGACTACTTTCAATAGATTCTAAAACCGGGTTGATAATACCTGGTTTTAAAGAAGTTTCTCGAAGAAACTCTTCAAGTAATTGACTTTCAGATATTTTGGTTTCAACTCGTCTTAATCTGTCTTCTTTTGCTAATCCTAAATGGTATGCTTTCTCTGTTAATCTGATATCAGCATTATCCTGTCTTAAAAGAAGTCTGTATTCTGCACGTGAAGTAAACATTCTGTAAGGTTCTTCCGTTCCCTTTGTGATCAGGTCGTCAATCAATACTCCAATATAAGCTTCATCTCTGTTTAAGATAAAATCTCCTTTTTCATGAACTTTATTGTGTGCATTGATTCCGGCAATTAATCCTTGACCTGCTGCTTCTTCATATCCGGTTGTTCCATTGATCTGTCCGGCGAAATATAAATTATCAATTAATTTGGTTTCGAGCGTATGTTTTAATTGGGTAGGAGGGAAGTAGTCGTATTCAATAGCATAACCCGGACGGAAAACTTTTACATTTTCGAATCCTGGAATATGTTTCATTGCTTTGATTTGTACATCCTCAGGAAGAGAAGAGCTGAATCCGTTTACATAGATCTCCACCGTTTTCCATCCTTCCGGTTCTACAAAAAGCTGGTGTCTGTTTCTTTCTGCAAAACGATTAATTTTATCTTCAATACTTGGACAGTATCTTGGGCCTAAACTTTGAATGGTACCATTGAACATTGGACTTCTGTCAAAACCTTCTCTTAAAATATCATGTACGGTTTCGTTGGTATATACAATATGACAGCTGAGCTGTTTTGTCAATTTCGGAGTATCAAGATAACTGAACTTTTGAGGATTTTCATCTCCTTTCTGTTCTTCCATTTTTGAATAATCCAAACTTCTTCCGTCTACTCTCGGTGGAGTACCGGTTTTCATTCTTCCTGCTTCGAAACCTAAAGTGACCAGTTGTTCTGTAATTCCAAAAGCTCTTGGTTCACCCATTCTTCCTCCGCCTAATTGTTTATCTCCAACGTGAATTAATCCGTTAAGGAAAGTTCCGTTGGTAAGAACTACAGATTTTGCTTTAATCTCAATTCCTAAAGAAGTAACCACTCCGGCTACTTTATTATTTTCAACAATCAGTTGTTTCACCATATCCTGAAAGAAATCAAGATTGGGAGTATTCTCTAATGCTAAGCGCCATTCTTCAGCAAAAAGCATTCTGTCATTTTGGGTTCTCGGAGACCACATCGCAGGACCTTTTGAAAGATTCAGCATTTTGAATTGGATAGCAGATTTGTCTGCTACAATTCCGGAATATCCTCCCATTGCATCAATCTCTCTTACGATCTGTCCTTTTGCGATTCCGCCCATCGCCGGGTTGCAGCTCATCTGCCCGATGGTCTGCATATTCATTGTAACAAGTAGTGTTTTTGAACCGAGGTTAGCTGCTGCCGCAGCGGCTTCGCAACCTGCATGTCCTGCACCTACCACTATTACATCATATATTTCTGAAATCATTTTTATCTCGCTTGTTTTAAGCTTTAAACCTTATCTTTATAACCAATGTTTCACGTGAAACATTTTTGGAGAATGCACTCTAGGTAAACTTATATTATTGCTAGAATAGAGTACTTTAGGTGCCGGACCTTAAGTGATTCTTCAATTTTAAAACTTTGAATCCCTGTATTTATCCAGATACAGTTCTTCCATTCTCCGCATCTCTTTTTCTTCCTCTTCCGTCTTGTCTTTATAGCCTGCAAGGTGTAAAATACCATGCGCTAAAACCCTTCTTAATTCTTCTTCATAATCTCGGGAAAGGCTAGAGGCGTTATCAGAAATGCGCTGCAAAGATACGAAAATCTCACCGCTTATTGTCTTGCCTTTTACATAATCAAAAGTGATGATATCTGTATAATAATCATGCTGCAAATAATCCTGATTGATCTTAAGAAGATATTCATCATCACAGAAAATGTAATTGATTTCTCCTGGTTTTTTTCCTTCTGAAAGAATGAGATCTTCCAGCCATTTTTTGTAATCTGCACTTACCGACTCTGGTAAGTTTTCATAAAAGAACTGTATCATTTTTTTAAAACCAGTGTCCTAAAATAACACTGAATATACCTTTTTGGTTATTTTTAAGTGAGTGGCTGAAGTTTACTTTGATCTGTCCGAAAGGAGATTTGTAACCTGCCGTTATTCCCAGTGAGCTATAATTTACTTTCACTGCTTCTTCAAACTTGATATCGTTTGATAAATTTGCAAAGGTAAAGTTTCCACTGATAAAATAGTTTTTATTAAACTTAAACTGGATATCATTAGATGCCAGTATGACATTGTTTGTATAAAGCTGGGCGAAATAGAATCCTCCAAAACTTTTAAAATTGATGAGATTCTGCTCAAAAATTCCTCCCAATCTATATTGATAGTAGGGAGGAAGGTTTTCACCGATAGTAATTCCTCCAAACAGATTGAGACGATAACTGAATTGTTTATTAAGTGGAATATTGAGTTTAAGGTCTGCTTTGATCTGAATGATTCTTTTATCAACTTCAGACTTTAAAAGATCTATAACCTTTCCTTCTGCAGCAAAATAAACCCCTTTTGTAGGAAATTCCTTATCATCCTGAGTATCGGTTTTAATAAAGGCATAAGGGTTCAGAAAACGGCTGTACCGCCTGTTATCTCCACTGCTGTTTTCTGCTTTGAAATAATCATGGCTTATACCGCCGCCAATGGCAAATTTATCTTTCCAAATAGACTGTATATAAGCTTCGTTTCTGATCCATTCCCAGCGGTCTACTACATAATTATCTATATTCTTTATATCGAAGCTCATTCCGGAGGAATAAAGGCCAACTCCCGGAATGTATCCGTTATCTACAAAATAATTCAGGTAATATCTGAGACGATCCCCAACAACAACATCCAGAGAAAGGTTTGAATTTTTGAATAAAAGTCTTTTTGCAGAATAATTCAAAAGAAGTCCTGTTTTAAAAACCTCGTCATAATGGAGGCCAAATTTTAAAAAATGACGGGTATCATCTTCAGTCACGTAAAGCTTCAGATAGTTAGTATTATTCTCCTGAACGATGTCATAATTGATGAATTTGTAGTTGTTGGTAGCAACCAGTTTATCGATCATTTTATTAATATTTCCATACGTCTGCAGAGAAGGGAGACGCAATCCCATTTTTCCCAGCGTATAGTTCTTTCCATAAATTTTACTTCCTTCGATGGAAATACTGTCTATTTTATAAACGTTGGAATATATTGGATTTACCTGCTGTCTGAGACGGTCAAATGGTCTCTTCGGCAGCTGATCCAATATCTTGGAATATTTTAAACCTTCCACATATCCGCTATCTAAAATTTTCTTTTTGTCATCATAGCTTGTGGCAGACATGCCTTTAAGATTGGGTTTGATATTGATGTCTGTGTATTTGTATTGTCTGCGGGTATCTCTTTTGATTCCGAAATCAATAACCTGGTTAAGAATGGCTATAATATTGTTCAAATCTTCTCTTTTCGAGAGATCCTGGTTAAGGTCCACACCAATGACGATATCAATTCCTTTGTCCTTTAAAGGCTTTGACGGATAGTTTACCGTCATTGCTCCGTCAATATAAATGCTGTCGCCAATTTTTACAGGATCCATTAAAGAAGGAAATGCCGAACTTGCCATAATAGACTGCACGAGATCTCCTTTCTCAAAGATCTGCATATTTCCGCTTTCAAGATTGGTAGCAACACATAAGAATGGAATGGGCATCTTAGAAAAGTCTTCAATATTGGAAACGTTTTTGAAAAGTTCTTTCAGAAGATAAACGTTTCTTTGGCCGGTGCTGATAGAAGAGGGAAGAGTGATTTTTCCGTTTTTAAGCGGAATGGATAAAAGATATTTGTCTACGGATTTGTTAAAAAAGCTGGCTTCCTGCCGGGACTTCGGATCCATAATCAGAGAATAAAAATCGGTATCCATGACTATTTTTTCTATTTCTTTTCCGGAGTATCCGGCGGCATACAATCCGCCCACAATGGCTCCCATGCTTGTCCCGGAGATATAATCCACTTTCACTCCTAACGAATCCAGTACTTTAAGAACTCCTACATGTGAAAAACCCTTGGCACCACCACCGGCAAGCGATAGTCCTATTTTGGGATTCTCCGGAATTACCAGATTTTTTTTTACCTGAGAATGGATCAATAACAGTTGGAATATGAAAAGCAGAATCAGGAGTTTTCTCATAGTTAATCTTTTATATAAATCCGTTTCACCCGTGGTGAAATGGAGGTTAATACTTCATAGGTTATCGTTTTGCAGTAGCCTGCGAATTCTTTTAAACTTGGTTTGGCGTTGAAAACAGTTACCGTGTCGCCTTCCTTTACATTCGGAATATAGTCTACATTGATCATCATCATATCCATACAGATATTTCCTACGATAGGAGCCAGTGTTTTATTTATCCCTACATTTCCTACCTGGTTTCCGATCAGTCTTGGAATTCCGTCTGCATATCCCACAGGAATCGTTGCAATTCTTGTAGGATGATCTGCTTTATACCTTCTGCTGTAGCCTACAGATTCTCCGTTTTCAACGGTTGATATCTGTGAAATTACGGTTTTAAAGCTTACCACAGATCGTAATTGTTTCTGAATTTCAGGATCTGCAGATTCTCCCAGCATACCGATGCCAATTCTTACCATATCATGCTGATGATCTTTATAGCTCGTGATTCCTGCTGAATTAAGAATGTGGCGGATAGGAGTGTAGCCTAATTTTTCAATGAGGCAGCTTGAATTTTTCTCGAAAACCTCCAGCTGTTTCAGCGTGAATTCTTTTTCTTCAGGCATATCAGAAGATGATAAATGACTGAACATACTTTGAACCTTTACATTTTTTCTTCTTAAAGTTTCGCTTAACTGATTCAGCTCAAAATCCTTAAAACCAAGGCGGTGCATTCCTGTTTCCAGTTTAATATGAATAGGATATTTTTTATCATAACCGGATTTCTGAACTGCTTCATAGAATAATTCCAATACTCTGAAACTGTAAATTTCAGGCTCAAGGTTATATTCAATAATCGTCTGGTAGCTGTGCTGTTCAGGATTCATCACAATAATAGGAGTGGTGATCCCTTTCTTTCTAAGTTCAACTCCTTCATCAGCATAAGCTACCCCAAGATAATCTATATGGTGATGCTGAAGAAATTCTGATACTTCAAAACTTCCCAAGCCATAGGCATTGGCTTTTACCATGGCCATCATTTTAGTTCCGGGCTTCAGCAATGATTTATGATAGTTGATATTGTGAAGAATTGCATTAAGGTTTACTTCCAATACCGTATCATGCTTTCTGAGTTCAAGAATATCTTTCAGTTTTTCAATCTCAAATTTTCTGGCTCCTTTCAGTAAGATAATCTGATTTTCTATTTCAGTAAGGTACTTACTTTCAATCAGCTCTTTGGTATCAATAAAAGTATAGGTTTTAGCTTTAAATAATTCACTAAATTTTGATATTTCATCACCGATTAAGAATACAGAATCAAAATGCTGCTCATTCACCAGTTCAGAAACTTCTTCGTACAATTCTTTGGCATTGGAGTTCACTCCTACAATGTCTGTTAGGACCAATGATTTTTTAGGTTTGTTGTATTCATTCAAAAACTGAAGAGCAGTCTTCAAAGAATCGAGGTCAAGATTAAAAGAATCGTTGATTACAATATTGCCCTTAATTCCTTCAATCGCTTCAAGCCTCATTTCAACGGCTTTTAAAAGGTTGATTTTTTCAACGATCTTTTTATTTCCGATATTCAGTTCCTTAAGCACAGAGATAAGCGCCATAGCATTGGTTAATGTAGCTTCGTCTCTCTGATGAACCGGAAAACTGATTTCTTCACCCAAATATTCAACAATGATGTTATCATCCTTAGAAATATTATTTTTGATGAAAACCTGATTCTCTTTTTTAAAACCGTAAGCAATTAATTTTTTGTCAGAATAGGATTTTTTTATTTTTAGATCAACCAGAGAATTGTCACCATTATAAATGATGACTTCGGAATTTTTAAAAAGAATAATTTTTTCATCAATCAATTCTTCCTCGGAATAAAAGTTGGCAGCATGAGCGGTTCCAATATGAGTTAGTAATCCGATCTGAGGATGGAAAATATTTTCAAGCTTTTCCATTTCATCAGGTTTTGAAATTCCCACTTCAAAAATTCCCAGCTGATGAGAATTGTTGATCTGAAGAAGAGAAAGTGGAAGACCGATCTGAGAATTAAAACTTTTAGGGCTTTTAACGGTAGGAAATTCATTCCACAGACATTGGTAGAGCCATTCTTTTAAAATAGTTTTACCATTACTTCCCGTAATCCCGATGGATTGTAAATGAGAATGTTCGAAATGATACTTTGCTAATTTTTGAAGAAATTCTACGGAATTTTCAACAATAATCCAGGTTATGTTTTCAAACTCAGGATAATGATGTTCAGAAATAATGACATTGATACCCCTGTCCATTACAGATTCGATAAATTTTTCACCGGAATTTTTATGTGTATTGATCGCAATAAAAGCAGTGTTCCTGGTAGAATAAATAATTCTGCTGTCATATGCTATATTTTTGATCAATAGATTTCCGTCTCCAATGACCTGTGCATTGGTAATCTCTGCAATGTGTTGTACTGTATAATTCATTGGTACCCTTTCTGCTTTATTTTCAGCGAAAGAGCAAAAAGGTAAAATAGTAAAAGGTTAAAGATTTATGAGATCATCTGTTTTTTCCTTTTTAATATTTTACGATAAAGCTTTTCCGCTTTTCATTTTATATTAAGTGAATATTATGTTTTGATGCAAACAGCTTATTTCTCTGTTTTGCCTTTATCCATTTATTATTTTCTTTTTGAAAGTACTTCGTCAATAAAAACACGGCGGCTTACTGCTTCATAACTTTCTGTTTCTCCTAATTCTACCAGATTATCTCCCTGGGAAGTTCTCATGGAATAGTTGGCCAGATTACCTGTTCTCTTACAAATAGCATGCACTTTTGTAACATATTCGGCAGTCGCCATCAAATTAGGCATTGGTCCGAACGGCCGTCCCAAAAAGTCCATATCCAATCCTGCAATCACCACTCTGATCCCGCTATTGGCAAGCTGGTTGGCCACATCCACAATACTTTCATCAAAAAACTGAGCTTCATCAATGGCTACTACATCACAATTGGAAGCCAGCAGAAGAATTTCATTAGGGTTTTCTACTGCTGTACTGCGGATTTTATTCTGATTATGGGACACTACATCCTCTTCAGAATACCGTACATCCATCTTTGGTTTAAAAATTTCCACATTCTGCCCTGCCATTTCCGCTCTTCGCAATCTGCGGATCAGTTCCTCGGTTTTGCCGGAAAACATAGAGCCACAAATCACTTCCATCCAACCACTTTGTTTGGAATGATTAATTGTATTTTCTAAAAACATTTGTTAAATTAGCCGTATATTTTTAACATCAAAAGTAAGCAATTTTAATAAGAATCTTATTATGCAGAATATCCAAGATTTAAAGGAAAAGATTTTTTTTGAATCCATGAATATCATTGATAATCTGGACAAAATAAGCAATATAGACGAATTACTTTCCAAGCAAGATCTTGTAGATGAGCTTGCTAACAGGATTTCTTTTTTGAAACTGCTGGAAAAAAATATTGAATACTTCGCAGCAGACCATCCGGCACAGAATCCGGATCATCAGTATATCTCTTTTGTTTCAGGAGAAGCAGAACATCATGATAACGGAAATGAAGTGACCGAAGAGGAAGCTATTTTCAATAATGAACTGAATGAAATTGATGAAAATGAAGTTTATTCAGACGGATCTGAAGAAGAGGAAGCTGTTTTCAATAATCAGCTGAATGAAATTGTAGAAAACGAATTCCACGAAAATATCGTAAGTTTTGTAGAAGAAAATAAGATTGGAAACGCCTCTGAAAGTCAGGAAAAGTCTTTTGGTAATGAAACGCTGGAAGAAGAAGCTGCTTTCAATAATGAACTGAACGAAATTGATGAAAATGAAATTTCAGAGGAACAGAGAGCTGTGTTGAGCTTTGTAGATGAAGATAAAATTCTGGCTAATTCCAGACCGGATTCGGATGAAGATCTCAATGAAGACTTGTTTCATCATGAAGTGACGGAGGAAGAAAGTATTTTCAATAATCAGCTTAATGAAATACAAGAACAGGAAGAAAAAGCTACTGAATCGGAATCTGAAAAAGAAAATGATTTTGCTTTAGCAGACGATGCAAAATCTTCTGTAACAGAAACCATTCCAAGTATTTTTGATACAGAAACACTTGATGATGAAATATTGATTGAAGAAAATGAAGAACAGTTTGTCGCTTCAAATGTTTCAATAGAACAGGGAGAAATGGCTACAGAAACTTCCAATGTGGAGAATATTCTGAGCGATATTAAAAATGATTATTCAGAAGAAACAAAAGAAGAAAGCATTCTGGCTGAAGTCTATGACCGAAGAAAAATTGTTGAAATCGATAAACCTGTTCGTGAAGAAACAGATAAACATCCTTCTGATGAGAGCTTCGAAAATTTAGAAGAATACCATCGGGAGAAAAAAATAAAACTTGCCAGTATCAAAGGAATGAAGGCTGTTCAGTCACTTTTTGATGACGACCACCTGGAGCTTTCCAAAGAAGAGAAAACTTCTCCGGTTGTAAAAGAAGACGCAGGAAGCATTCTGAAATCCAATATTCCAACCCAATTCATGGAAGCAGATAAGCTGAAACCAGAATTTAAGCTGGATCTTAATGACAGACTTGCCTTCACAAAAATGCTTTTTGAAGGAAGCCAGACAGATCTGAATGATACCGTATATCAGCTGAACAAATTCAGAACACTGGAAGAAGCTAAAGAATATCTTAGTGATCTGTATTATGAAAGAAAATGGAATAAAGTGGATGAATACGCTCAGAGACTTTGGATATTGGTAGAAAATAAATTCTTATAATTTTGAGCGGAATCCTATATTTTGTTCCCACACCCGTCGGGAACCTTGAAGATATGACCTTCAGAGCGGTAAACGTACTGAAAGAAGTTGATTATATTCTATGCGAAGACACCAGAACTTCCGGTGTACTTTTAAAACATTTTGAAATATCAAAGCCTTTAAAATCTTATCATTTGCACAATGAGCACCAGGCAACAGAGAAAGTGATTACAGACCTTAAAAACGGCCAGAATATCGCTATTATTACTGATGCAGGAACGCCTGGTATTTCGGATCCCGGATATTTACTGGCAAAAGCAGGAGCGGGCAATAATATTGACATGATCTGCCTTCCGGGAGCAACAGCGCTTATCCCGGCACTGGTGGTTTCAGGACTTCCCAATAATGAATTCTTATTTGCAGGATTTCTGCCACAGAAAAAAGGAAGACAAACAAAGCTGAAGCAGCTTGCTGAAGAAAAAAAGACCATCGTTCTTTACGAGAGTCCTCATAAAATTAATACCACTTTGGAGCAGATTAAAGAATTCTTCGGAGAAGAAACCAAAGTAAGCTTAAGCCGTGAGATTTCTAAAAAGTTTGAAGAAACTAAAAGAGGAACAATCAATGAATTAATTGAGTTCTCAAAGAGTAAAACTTTAAAAGGGGAGATCGTTCTTATTGTCAATAATTCTATTTAATTTTTCTTGAAGACATTAGTTTTATATTGTGTTCTATAGTCTGTACAGCGCAGACTAACCAATATATGAAGGTGATCCTTTCGAAAAAGACAAGGAAGGAAATCATTCCTTATTCTGAAAAGATCCGTTTTTCAGGGAAGAACAGGCTTTTTGTTTTAAAAGATAAAAAATGATTTCTGTATGATTTTAACGGAAAGCAGCTCAGCACCCGGGAATTTAAAGAAGATTATAACTTTGAAGACGGAAAAGCCCTGATCAGTAATGAAAATAATGAAAATAAAATCATTGGAAACAATGGTCAGACCCTGCATAAATTTTCAAAACAGATCGTAAACATCAATGCTTATCCTTATCTGATTATTCAGAATAAAAGGACATGAAAGTACGGCTTGATAGATGCAGAAGAAAGTACGATTGCTGAAGAAACCTTTAACGATATCACCCCGGAATATTATGGTAAAAAAGAAGGAAAATTCGGGGTTTGCAATTTTCAGAATGAACCTTTGAAAGATATTATTTAGGATACATATTTCTGGCAAAAAGAAGTATTGAGATTAGATAAAAGTAAGAAAAAAGATTTTATTTATTTCACCAGATTTAAAAATAATTCCGGTTAACTTTAGTAAAAATCCTGATAATCTTCAAAAAAAAGTCAGTATTTTGACAAATTCAATGGGTTGAATAACATTTTATAATATCTTTGCAAACCGTTTTATTCCAGAAAGGAATTGTAAAAACATGAAGAGACAGCTGTCACTGGCTGAACGAGTTATAAAAGAAAATAATTGTCAATAGATATGAAAATATTAGAAGGAAAAGTAGCACTAATTACCGGAGCTACAAGAGGAATCGGTAAGGGTATCGCTGAAATGTTTGCCCAGCAGGGGGCAAAAGTAGCATTTACCTACGCTGGCTCTGTAGACAAAGCAAAAGAATTAGAAGCAGCTTTAAGTTCTGTAACCCAAATTAAAGGATATCAATCTGATGCATCAGATTATGATGCCGCTCAGAAATTGGTGGATGATGTAATGGCAGAGTTCGGGCAGATTGATATTTTGGTAAACAATGCAGGGATTACCAAAGATAATCTCTTATTGAGAATGTCCAAAGAAGATTGGGATAAAGTAATCAAAGTAAACTTAGATTCAGTATTTAACCTTACAAAAGCAGTAATTAAGCCGATGATGAAGGCAAGATCAGGATCTATCATCAATATGACTTCTGTAGTTGGAGTGAAAGGTAATGCCGGGCAAGCCAACTATGCAGCTTCAAAGGCCGGAGTTATCGGATTTACAAAATCTGTGGCACTGGAGTTAGGATCAAGAAATATCAGATGTAATGCGATTGCCCCTGGATTTATTGAAACAGAAATGACAGCTGTGCTGGACGAAAAAACAGTTCAGGGATGGAGAGAAGAAATTCCAATGAAGAGAGGAGGACAGCCCGCAGATATCGCCAATGCTTGTGTATTCTTAGGCAGTGAGATGTCTGCTTACATTACCGGACAGACGTTAAACGTTGACGGTGGAATGTTAACTTAGAAAATGAAAAAAGCACAGAATATAGTATTATTCTTGTCCGTTTTACTATTCATCGGTCTGGCATACATTAGTAGATTTAATGTATATCAGACCGATGATTATTTTTGCTCTTATGCCGCCAGAAAACTTGGGCTGGTACAATGTTTTATAGATACCTATACAACATGGGGAGGCAGATATTTCGGATATTCTCTCAATATGTTTAATCCTGTATTTTATGACAGTAAAAATATTGTTCCGAAAATATATCCTGTCTTTCTGATGCTTTCTTTTATTGGAGTTTCAGCATTAAACTTTAAAGAATATTTCAACTATTCTACTAAAGAGTCTCTAAAAAAAGGATTTCTATTGTTTTTCTTCTACACAATGCTATTGGTAAGTCTACCAGAACATTATTTCTGGATCACAGGTTCTAATATCTATTTTGTTCCTGTTATTTTGTCCGGTATTTTACTCTGGTTTTTCAAAAAATATGAGGATTCAAAGCAGAAAATATGGTTTTATCTTTCATCTTTGCTTATTATTATTCTCATGGGGTCTAATGAAATTCTGGCATTGATAATTGAAGGAATTTTAGTACTCTCTTATTATCAGAAACGGAATAGAGAAAATCTCTTTTTGATGATGTTGGGAACAGCTTTTTTACTTGTATGTTTTCTTGCACCAGGAAATTTTAACAGGATGGGAGAAGTGGAAAATGGAATGGTAAAATGGTTGAAGAGAATTGCTCTTTTGGGTGCTGATACTGCCTATGTGGGACTTAAGGTTATTGCCGTACTTCCATTGTTTATTAAGGTTTTTGAAGAAGATCTGAAAAAAATCACCACTCAGATAACATGTAAAAAATCAGCTTTATTCTGGTACGTTTCCTTTCTTCCTTTACTGTTTACAAGTTATATTCTTACCTCTATCGCAAGACAGTTTGAAAGTATACTCTTTTATTTTCTGCTTACTTCTTCACTGTTATTATATTTTAAATTTGAAAGAATTAAAAGATTCTGGTGGGTTTCTCTGCTCATTGTTTTTCTACCTGAACTAAAGGTTTTCCCGGCAAAATATTCTTATTTTAATATTGATTTCAACGGTGAAAATATAGTCAAGGAGCTTCTGACTACAGATCTTAACGAATATGAAAGAGAGATGAATGAAAGAATAGATAATATTAAAAACTCCTCTCAGGACTCTGTGGTAGTAGACAAAATAAAAGAAGTTCCAAGAGTTTTATATATGGATGAAATGGCTTCTGTAAAAGAACAGGAGACTTATGTAAATGATCAGCTTCAAAAATATTTCAATAAAAAATATATCAGAACAAAAGAATAAAGGCTTTAGATAAATGTTCTAAAGCCTTTTATTTCTATTCCTTAAAAATCTGGTTTTCCTGTTCCTGAACCCTGATAAAGGTTGTTCTTTTGGACAGCTCTTTAAGCTTCGAAGCACCTACATAAGTACAGGTAGATCTTACACCTCCCAATATATCCTTTACAGTATCTGCTACCGGGCCTTTATAGGGCACTTTCACGGTTTTTCCTTCAGAAGCACGATACTCTGCTACGCCTCCGGAATGTTTATCCATTGCTGTTTTAGAACTCATACCATAGAAAAGGCGATATTTTTTACCGTTTTCTTCTATCATTTCGCCACCACTTTCGTCATGTCCGGCAAACATTCCGCCCAGCATTACAAAATCTGCGCCGCCACCAAAGGCTTTTGCTACATCTCCGGGTACTTTACATCCTCCATCAGCAATGATTTGTCCGCCCAGCCCATGCGCAGCATCCGCACATTCAATAATCGCAGAAAGCTGAGGATATCCTACTCCTGTTTTTACTCTGGTAGTACAAACTGATCCCGGGCCAATACCTACTTTTATGATATCTGCACCTACCAAAAGAAGTTCTTCTACCATTTCTCCGGTTACTACATTTCCGGCTATAATAACTTTCTCTGGAAAATTCGCTCTTGCTCTTTTCACAAAATCGACAAAATGCTCAGAGTAACCATTGGCTACATCTATACAGAGAAACTCAATTTTGGGGTGCTTTTCGAGAATCTGTTTTATCTTTTCTTCGTCTGGCTTTCCCGTTCCTGTGCTTAATGCAATATATTGATAAATACTTTCGGGCTGGCTTTCCAGAAACTTACTCCATTCTTCAGGAGTATAATGTTTATGAATAGCAGTAATGATTTTTTCTTTGGCTAGTTCTACCGCCATTTCAAAAGTTCCTACGGTGTCCATATTGGCGGCAATTACGGGAATTCCAGTCCATTTTTTCTTAGTATGCTTAAAAGTAAACTCTCTTTTCAAATCAACCTCCGAACGGGATTTTAAAGTAGAACGTTTAGGGCGGAACATTACATCCTTGAACCCCAGTTTTATGTCATATTCTATACGCATTTTGTAATTATTTGTCAGAATAAAGGTAGTGAATAATATGAAATAGTGTATTTTTGAAATAATGGATTTTCCTGTAACTTTTAACATTTTTGGCAAAACAATCCTTGCACATCCTCTCTTTGAGGCGGTTGGAATGTTTTTGGGAATGAGATATTATTTTTATCTGAAGCGTAAGTCAACAGAAAAGCTTTCTTTCAATACTTCTGCCGCGGTTTTAATAGGAGCTACTGCCGGAGCTTTGATAGGTTCCAAGCTAATCGGTAATCTTGAAAACCCTTATGCATTATTTGAAAACTTTTCTATCAGAAAGTTCTGGTCAAACAACACCATTGTGGGAGGGCTGGCTTTTGGCTTATTGGGAGTAGAGATGGCAAAAAAGATAGTGCATCACAAAGAAAGTACGGGAGATCTTATTGTTTTTCCCCTGATATTGGCCATGATTATAGGCAGAATAGGGTGTTTTCTTACAGGGATTGATGAAGAAACATATGGCATTCCTACTGATTCTGTTTTTGGAATGCATTTGGGAGATCAATACCTCAGGCATCCTGTTGCTTTGTATGAAATAGCTTTTTTAATTGTTCTTTGGATAGGACTAAAATATATTCAGAACCTTAAGAAATATCCTTCCGGTTTTATTTTTCAATTGTTTATGCTTGGCTATTTTATTTTCAGATTCTTTTTAGATTTTATAAAACCAAGAGTTGAGCTCATAGGAAATCTTGGTATGATTCAAATGGTCTGTATCTGTGTAATTATTTACTATATTTATACTATAAACACCAAAATTTTATATTTAAAATGAAAACCTTAACTATTTTGGAAGTAGGAAATCTGGCTGGGGTAGTTGTAATGATTGTAGGTGCGATTATTTTGGTTGCACTGGTTTTTTCCCTCATCGTCGCTTTTATTACAAAACTTATTTATGAAAGGAAAGGAGCCCGGAAATTCAGCAAAAAACAATTTATTCAAACAATGCTTATATCCCTTCTGATCTGTGGATTGATCAGCGGCTATATTTGCGGAGGACTTTAAAAATTTTGCTATGCCAGTAAGAAACTATACTTATTACGATTATACAATAAGTCTCTGCCCGGAATGTCTGAAAAGGGTGGGAGCAAAGATTATCATAGAGGATGAAGCTGTTTTTATGACAAAAAGATGTCCGGATCATGGATTTTTTAAAACAAAAATAGCTTCTGATGTACATTATTATAAAAATATAAGAAACTATAATAAAGCCTCTGAAATGCCGCTCCATTTCGGGACCGATGTGGAATATGGCTGTCCTTATGATTGTGGGCTTTGTGTAGATCATGAACAGCATAGTTGTCTTTCTATCGTAGAAGTTACAGATCGTTGTAACCTGACCTGTCCAACCTGTTATGCGATGTCCTCACCTCATTATGGAAGTCACAGAAGTCTGGAAGAGATTGAAGCTATGTTTGATGTTATTGTGAAAAATGAAGGGGAGCCGGACGTTGTCCAGATCAGTGGGGGAGAACCTACCATTCATCCGGATTTTTTCAAAATTATGGATATTGCCAAGTCAAAACCTATCAAACATCTGATGCTGAATACCAACGGAATCAGAATAGGCAATGATCCTGGATTTGCTGAACAGTTGGCAACCTATGCTCCTGAGTTTGAAATATACCTCCAGTTTGATTCATTTAAACCTGCAATACTGGAAGATTTCAGAGGCAAGGATCTTACTGCAGTCAGAATGAAAGCACTGGAAAAGCTCAATGAGCTTAACCTTTCTACTACATTGGTTATCGTCCTTCAAAAAGATAAAAATATTGATGAAATTGGAAAAATTATAGAGTTTGCCCTGAAACAGAAATGTGTGAGAGGCATTACCTTCCAGCCCGTTGAAATCGCCGGAAGAAACCGGGAAGATTCTGCTCATGAAAAAATTACCTTAACTGAGGTAAGACAGGAAATAATCAATCAGTTTCCTTTGTTAAACTCTGATGATATCATTCCGGTTCCATGTAACCCGGATTCCCTGGCTATGGGATATATTTTAAAACTTCAGGGGGAAACAATTCCTTTGACCCGATATATCAATCCTGCTGATCTTCTGAATAATGAATCAAGGAATACCATTGTTTACGAACAGGATAAGGGTTTGCATATGCAGCTGCTGGATATTTTCAGTACCGGAATTTCAGTAGATAAAGTTCAGCCTAAAGTCAATCAGTTACTGTGCTGTCTGCCGGAAGTGTGTGCCCCGGATCTCGACTATGATAACCTTTTCAGAATAATTATCATGAACTTTATGGATGCTCATGATTTTGATGTACGGGCAGTGAAGAAGTCGTGCGTACATATTGTCAATAAAGACCTGAAGTTAATCCCTTTTGAAACGATGAACCTTTTTTACAGAGATGAAAAAAGGGCTTATCTGGAAGAACTCAGAAAAGAAGATAAAGTATTATTTTAGCCATATAAAAAGCAAAGCGTGAAATCTGATTTCACGCTTTTATTATCTCCTTGTTATTTTACTTCTTTTACATCTTCAAAAGTCATTACATCTTCCAATGTTTTCATGTATTCATAAGCTGTAAGGTCAAACTTCACCGGAACGATAGAAATATATCCGTTAGCTAATGCCGTTTCATCAGCATCTTCAGAATCATCCATATTGTTGAAATAACCCGTAAGCCAGTAATATTTTTTACCATGTGGATTAATCCTTTCATCAAAGCTTTCTTCCCATTTTGCATTGGCCTGTTTACAGACTTTTACTCCTTTTATTTCTGATGCAGGAAGTTTAGGAATATTGACATTTAGTACAACACCTTTAGGCATTGGATTTTCCAATGTTCTTCTTACAATATTCTGAATAAATTCCTTAGCTTGGGTAAAATCTGCTTCCCAGCTGAAATCCAGTAAAGAGAATCCAATCGCAGGAATTCCTTCTACACCGGCTTCTACAGCTGCCGACATGGTACCTGAATAGATTACATTGATAGAAGAATTTGCTCCGTGATTGATTCCTGAAACCACAATATCAGGTCTTCTGGTCAGAATTTTATCAAGAGCCATTTTTACACAGTCAACAGGAGTTCCGCTGCAGGAAAAATCTGTCTGCGGGCCGTCCAGCGTAACTTCTTCGTAACTTAGGGTTGAATTGATGGTAATAGCGTGGCCTTTTCCACTTTGAGGAGAGTTGGGGGCTACAACCACTACTTCTCCGATTTCATTCATAAAACTGACAAGATTTCTAATACCTGGAGCTGTAATTCCGTCATCATTAGTCACCAGAATAAGTGGTCTTTCCATAAATTATCTTTAATTTTTTATTTAAATAGAGTGAGTTTGTTCATTTTCAGAATTGAACCAATAGATTTTCAACACATCAAATGTAGGTAAAAATCAGACGCAATAAAATACCAGATTGGGATTGGCTGTTGCGAAAAGATAAATAAGATTCTTGTACTTTGACTTATAGAATGAAGAACCAAGTGTAGATAAGGAAAAGTACATAGGAGAAAAAATAAAACTGAAATGAAGGAAATTTAATATGAATTTCATTTCAGTTTTAATTGAAGTGGTTGTACAACTATTAAACTAGTCGAGAGGTTTTCTGCCGGATATGATATTATAAAGAATAACAATAATGGCAATGACCAGTAAAACGTGAATTAAATAACCTGTGCTCATTCCGGGAACTATTCCTAACATCCCCAATAGCCAAACAACGATGCAGATGACTGCTACTAACCATAGTAAACTTTTCATAACTTAATATTTTGAATTTGTATGGTTAATTCTCTGCATATTTTATGCCTTTATGTCTGAAAATTAGTTTTTGTGGTATGTGTTTTTTATTTTTTAATTAAAAAAATAAAACTTAGGATACGTCAGAAAAAAGACTGATCTGTATAATTTTGTAATGAAACAGCCTGATAATAGGAAATGACTAACATTGTTTTGATTATTTGCAAATCTCTTTAAATAAAAATGGCCAAAACTGACGATATTTGTAAATAAGGTATTAAATTTGATCATTTGTAACAGTACCAAACTTACTGCTACTAATAGTATACTTATTTTAAAAAAATTAATAAATAAAGACAGTTTATGTGGAAAAATTTCAAACTGAATAAATTTTTACTCCTGATTCCATTAACCAGTCTAATGTTTTGTTTCAACTCGCCACAGAATGACGATGAAAAGATGCAGACGATAATGGTGAGCGTAAAAAATACACTTTCTTATCTGCATTATAGCCCGAAATCTATCAATGATGCCTATTCAAAGGACGTTTATAAGCATTATTTCGAGTTGGTAGATCCGGCAAAAAGATATTTTCTGCAATCTGATATGGATGAATTCAGCAAGCATGAAACCAAACTGGATGACTATATCGGACAAGGTGATCTTACATTCTATAAGCTTACAATCGACAGACTCTACCAAAGAGTGGATGAGATTGATAAAATCACTCAGGATATTTTCAGTAAGCCCATCAATCTTCAGGAAGATGAAACACTTACTCTTGAGCCAAAACTTAAAAAAGTACCTGCCAACAAACAGGAACAGTATAATGAGTGGAAAAAATTCATCAAATACAATATCCTTCAGGAAGTTGAGTCGATGAACAGCAAAGAAGAAGCTCAGAAAGAAAAGAAAGACTCTGTTCAGAAATACAAACTGAAAGATACCATTAAGTTTAAGCCCCTTACTCAGGACGAAAAAATCAAAAAAGCAACTGATGAAGTAAAAGACCTTGTAAAAGATACCTTTACAAGATTCAAAAAGAGAAAGAAAATGGATTGGTTTACCGTGTATATGAATGCGTATACCGAAGTATTCGATCCGCATACCAACTATTATTCTCCAAAAGATAAAGAAGATTTTGATACCCAGTTCACCGGAAAAGTAATTGGTATCGGAGCACTGATCCAGGAGAAAAAAGGAAACCTTTACTTAGGAGCTCTTACCATTGGTGCACCGGCATGGAAATCCAAGCAGCTTTCAGAAGGAGATAAAATCCTGAAAGTAAGATCAAAACCGAAAGAAGATGCTGTAAATGTGGTGGGAATGCTTTCTGACGAAGCGGTAAGACTCATCAGAGGAGAAAAAGGAACGCCCGTAACATTAACGGTTCAGAAAAAAGATGGTACCATTAAAGATGTAACCATGATCCGTGAAGAGGTTGCTATTGAAGATACTTTTGCAAGAAGTATTGTAGTGAACGCTCCAAATGGGAAGAAATACGGCTTTATCAACCTTCCAAGCTTTAATGCTGATTTTGAAAACGCAAAAGGAAGAAATGCTTCTGATGATATCAAAAATGAAATCATTAAGCTTAAAGAACAGAATATTCAGGGAATCATTCTGGACCTTAGGAATAATGGTGGAGGTTCTTTAACTGAAGTAGGAGATATCATGGGGCTTTTCATGGAAGCTGGTCCTTACGTTCAGGTGAAAGACGGAAACGGAAAAATTCAGACGCTTAAGAACAAAAATGAAACGCCAATCTGGACAGGCCCGCTTGTTATTATGCAAAATGAACTTTCAGCTTCAGCTTCAGAAATCCTTGCAGGAGTAATGCAGGATTATGGCAGAGCGATGATCATTGGATCTCCACAGTCTTTCGGGAAAGGAACCGTTCAGACTTTTGTGGATCTGAACAGATTCCTGAACACGGAAGATGATTTTGGATCTTTAAAACTGACAATCCAGAAATTCTACAGAATTACAGGAGAATCTACACAGAGAAAAGGAATTGTTTCTGATATTCAGATGAAAGATTTCTTTACGTATGCTGAAGTAGGAGAGCGATATGATGATTATGCCCTGGCCTGGGATAAAATTCCACCTACAAAATTCCAGAAGCTGAATTACTTCAATATTCAGGCACTGGAAAAAGCAAGTGCAGAAAGAATGGCTAAAAACAGCAATTATCAGTTGTTATTAGAATCTGCTCAATGGAGAGAAAAACTGGATAAAGAAGAAAATATCACGTTGAATATTACGAAGTTTAATGAACTGATGAAGAACAGAAAATCTCAGATTGAAAAGTTCAAGGCTTTGACAAAATTTGAAAACGGACTTCAGTTTATCATGTATCCAAGTGAAATTGAAAGAGAGAAAAAAGACGAAGCTTTCAGGAAGAAATCTGAAATGTGGATCAAGAATCTGAAAAAAGATCTTTACCTGCAGGAAGCAATGAATATTGTATCAGATATGGGAGCTAAATCCTAAACATAAAAAAACCGCTAATTAAAAGATTAGCGGTTTTTTTATTGAATAAAGTAGATTACTTAATTTCTACACATCCCACTCTTCCTCCGGCATTTCCGGTAGGCTGGGTATGGAAATCATCTGCAGCGGCATGTACAATAAGACCTTTTCCAATGATGTTTTTAGACTCATCTGTACAACCCAGACACCATTTATCTGTCTTGAAAGTCAATGTTGCCGTTCCGGTCTGATCAGCAACCAGGTTTCCTATATCTCCCATATGGAAATGTTCGGCACCCCATTTACCATGATCATTCTTGGAAGGATTCCAGTGGCCTCCCGTAGAGGTTCCGTCTGCTGCAGAGCAGTCTCCTTTTTCATGAATGTGTACTGCATGGATTCCAGGAGTAAGGTTGGTGATGTCAAGCTTCATTGTTACTTCATTTCCATTTTGAGTAAACTTCGCCGTTCCTCCTGTCTGTGTTCCGCTTTTGGCATTTACGGAGTACGTTTTTGTGGTTCCGCATGAAACTGCAAAAACGGCAAATCCCGCCAATAATGCTAATGTTTGTACTTTCATTTTTTAAATGATTTATAGTGATTTTAGGATAAATTTAAAAAAGATTTTCCAAAGCGCTTTATGATCTCACTCTTTTTTAAAAAAACAAGCTTGAGTAACAACTGTAATACAGCTTGTTTTAGCCTTAAATTCTGAAACTTAGCTCTGGAGGCTAAATGTATTTAAAACGAGGTGAAAAAACTTATTTTTAGTGGATAGAAAGCCATTCATAGATCAAATCCCGAAGGCAGCAAACAAATAGAAAATGATTATTCTGTATACCTCCATCAGCAAAAAGAAAAACATCAGTCTCGTTGACACCAATATCTGCCTGCTTTCTTTACTGGGAAAAGTTCTTCTGCAATATGGTTTGAAGACTTATTATACCATTTTGAAGAGGATATCCTGTGACAAAAAACGGAATGACTTTCTTACAATAACAATAATAGACAACAGAATTTCAGCATGGAAAAATATCTTTGTGAGCTAACACATGTAATTTGGAAGAGTATAAAAGCGGATTGTGAAAACAATTCAATATATTGATAGTCATATTGATGAGGATCTTTCTCTGGAAAAAGTTTCAGAGGTAAGTGCCTATTCTCCGTTTCATTTCCACAGAATATTTAAGCTTGTTACTACTGGGATCTCGGGTTTTCCAGTCACTCGGCTTTCTGCAAAACTTTCAAAAAGCATTGCGTATTCTACAAGAAGAACCTTTACCTATGAAATCTATCACACCAATTTTAAGGAACATCCGGAAGGGAAGATGGTCGTGGATTTTTGCATTCCGATTCATTAATTACCATTCGGTAGCAAAAGAATGCCCTTCGGTAATAAATTTTTTACAGAAAGGCATTTCTTGTGCTATTTTTGATCCAGAAAACAATAAAAATGAAAACACAAGGACAAAACATACTGTTTCTGATTCTCCTTCTCACTTCCATCATGGGATATTCCCAGGTGAAAATATCAGGAAAAGTATTCTACAAAAACAAAGGAGTAACTGAAGTAAATGTAACGCTGAAAGATACCTATGATGGCACTACAACAGATGCTCAGGGGAATTTTACCTTCGAAACTTCAGAAAAAGGGACTCACATCATAACATTTAGCCATCCAAAATATGAAAATATTGAAAGAACTGTTACTATTGAGAATCAGGATGTTTCTTTGAATGTTGATCTTAAAGAACAGATCAGTGAGATAGATGCAGTAGTAGTTTCTGCAGGATCTATTGAAGCCAGCGATAAAAAAAGAGCAACAGCATTGCTTACCCCCATTGATATTTATACCACAGCAGGAGCAGACGGACAGATTTCTTCCGCTTTGACCTACCTTCCTGGAGTTCAAAAAGTAGGAGGAACTGAAGGTCTTTTCATCAGAGGAGGAACAGGAACGGAGTCTAAAATCTTTATGGACGGAAGTCTTATCAACAATTATTTTTCTAATTCTGTTCCGGGGATTGCAGGAAGAGACCAGTTCAATACCTCTCTTTTTAAAGGAAATATCTTCTCAAGTGGTGGTTATTCTGCATTGTACGGGCAGGCTCTTTCCGGTGCTTTAATGCTGGAAAGCGTTGATCTTCCGGATGAAACTTCCTATAATTTTGGTATTTCACCCATTTTTCTGAGTGCGGGATTTCAAAAGTTAGGAGATAATAAAAACTATTCCTACGGAGCTACAGCAGGATATTCTCTTTTAAGCCTGATGCAGAAAGTCTTTAATTTTAATACAGACTTTATAGAAGCTCCGCAAGGTCTTAACGGAGATCTGAATTTCAGATTTAAAACAAAATCAGGAGGCTTTTTCAAATATTACGGAATGTTCAATTCCAATAAAATGGGGGTAAGATCAGAAAGTCTTGAACCCGGACCCGAATTCAGTCTGGTAAAGCTTAACGGTAAAAATACATTTCATAACCTCTCTTTTAAACAGAAATTCGGGAAGTATCTTTTGAATGTAGGAGGTTCTTACTCTTACAACAGATCGGATCTTCATTTTTCTACAGAAACCAATAATGTTGAATCCAACAGAAGCCAGCTTCTTACCGATGGAAATTATCTGAATTTCAAAGCTGTTCTTGAAAGAAAAATCAACAGAATCAGTGCAGTACGAGGAGGAATTGAATTGAATAATACCGATGAAAATCTGAATTTTGAAGCAGTACAGAAACATTATAAAGATTTGATCTCCTCTGCTTTCGTGGAAACAGATCTTGGCTTCAGCAATGCTTTATCAGCAAAAATAGGAGTAAGAGCAGAGCATTCTTCTTTTTTAGGAAAGGATAATATTGCGCCTCGTTTTGCTATTGCCTATCGTCTTGCAAAAGACTGGACCACTTCCTTGGCTTACGGACTTTTTTATCAGAATCCGGAAAGTAAATACATCAATGGCCCTGCAAATCTTGGTTTCCAGAAATCACAACATTATATTTTCCAGGTTCAGAGAGCTTCAGAGGGCAGAACTTTACGTTTTGAGGCGTTTTACAAGAAATATGACCAGTTGATTAAGACGTTCAATATTACCCAGAATAAAGAGCAAAATCAGCAGATTCAGACGGCTTTAAACAATGATGGATACGGATATGCAAAAGGGCTGGAATTTTTCTGGAGAGACAATAAAAAAACATTTGAAAATATTGACTATTGGATCAGCTACTCCTATCTGGATTCAAAAAGAGATTTTCTGAATTATCCGGTAAGCCTGCAGCCGAGTTTTGCAGCAGAACATACGCTTTCAGCAGTCGCAAAAAGATTTATTCCGGAATGGAAACTTGGGGTAAATTTATCTTACACGTATGCAAAAGGACGCCCTTATTATGACATAGCTTCTAAAATTGAAAATGGGGAAGTGATTAATTATACCAGAAATGAAGGAAGATTAAAAGATTATAACGCATTAAACTTCAGTGTTAATTATCTTCCGAATATCGGTAAAAAAGATGCGAAAGCTTTTCCGGTATTTGTATTGAGTATCAGTAATATCTTAGGATCAAAGAATATATATGGCTATAATTTCTCAGCCAATGGTTCCAGAAGTTCTGCCATTGTTCCGCCAGTCAATACGTTTGTATTCATAGGAGCATTTATAAGCTTCGGAGTAGATAAAACAGATGATGCCATCAATAATAATTTATAAAAACATACCTTAGAACAAAAAATATAACTCACTTTTAAAATTTAATATCATGAAAAAATACCTTTTAAGCTTTGCTTTAGCTTTTGTAAGTTTAACTGCTTTTGCACAGGCAGATTATGACAAAATAATGTCTGAAAAAATAGCCAGAATTGAAACCTGCAAAACCTCAGAAGATTTCCAGACTCTGGCGAATGATTTTCAGAGAATAGGCAGTAAAGAAAGTACAAAATGGCTTCCGGCTTACTATGCTGCATTTTCTTATATCCAAAAAGGAAGAACCCTGATGAGAGACGGAAAAATGCAGGAATTGGATGGTATTGCGGACCAGGCAGAGAAGCATCTTTCAATGGCTCAGAATCTTGCAGGAACTGATAATGCCGAAATTCACCTGCTGAGAAAAATGTCTTATTCTCTGAGAATGATGGTGAATCCAGCACAGCGTTATATGACAGATGGCGCAAGAGCTGCTGAGGAAATGAATATTGCAGAGAAATTAGATCCTTCGAATCCGAGAATTGCGCTGATCAAAGCAGAAGATGTCTATTTTACTCCCGAACAGTACGGAGGCAGCAAAACCAAAGGATTGGAGATGTTTAAAGCGGCTCAGGCAAAATTTAACACCTATAAACCCAAAACGGCTTTAGATCCAAACTGGGGAAAGGGAGAAGCTGATTATTTCTTAAGCTTACCGGTAGAAAAAGCAAAATAGTTTTCTCCATATTTCACTTACAAACCAACCTTCATTCGCGTGAAGGTTTTTTAATACCATTCGGAAAGGAAAATCAGCCCTTCGGTAACAATTAATTTTTGATACCTTTAATAAAAACTAATTTTGAGTCAAGAAAACAGATCATGAAACGGAAAAACTTTATCGTACTATTCTGGATATCACTTGCAGTCTCCATGTTTTTCTTTTTTGTCTTTACAGAAGAAAAGAACCTTGAAAACTTTTTGTATACAATACTCATTTCTTTTATTTATTCCTTTGTGCTGGGAGGAGGAAATGGATTGCTGAACAGTTTTCTGAATAAGAAAATTCCGTGGTCTGAAGCTACCACCAAAAGGGCCGTTATCAGTATCATTTCAATTATTGTGGCCAATTTTGTGCTGGTCTATTTTTGCAATTATGTCAATTTTGTACTTATTCAGAAAGCGGCTACTACAGAAGAGTTTTTCCTTGGAAAATATAATTTCCTGAATTGGTTTACCATCAATATTGCATTGCTGATATCCGCATTTCTTCATGCCAGAAGTTTCATGGAAGAACTGAAAAAGACTTCCAAAAAAGAAGTAGTGGAACAGAAGCTTATCGCCAAATCTGCTAATGCCCAGTTTGAAAGTTTAAAGAACCAGCTGGATCCCCATTTCCTTTTCAATTCATTGAATGTTTTAAGCTCTCTGATTGATGAAAATCCAAAACAGGCACAAAAGTTTACGGCTTCAATGTCAAAGATTTACCGATATGTACTTGAACAAAAAGATAAAGAACTGGTAACGGCAGAAGATGAAATAGAATTTGCAAAAACCTATTGCGATCTTTTGAAAACAAGGTTTGAAGACAGTGTGGACTTTAGTTTTGATGTTGCCAAAGAAGACTATCAGAAATACGTTGTTCCATTAGCTTTGCAGCTATTGTTGGAGAACTGTATCAAGCACAATTTTGCAACATCATCAAGACCTTTGATCATTAGAATTTTTTCAGATGGAAATACCCTCTGTATTGAAAATAATCTTCAGGCAAGAGAACAGATCAAGGAAAGCTCGGGAATTGGTCTTGCTAATATCGTACAGCGTTATTCCCTTCTTACAGAACGAAATGTCTTCATCGAAAAATCCGAAGATCATTTTAAAGTAAAACTTCCAATGCTGATAACTAAGCCGCATATTTCCAGCTCGAAACCAGAGGATGATTCAGCTGCTTATAAACGGGCACAAAAGAGAGTAAAAGAGATTAAGAGTTTTTATATGAACCTGATTTCTTACTGTACGGTAAGCGCTTTTTTAATCTTTATTAACCTTTTTACAAGCAGTAGAAATCACTGGTTCTGGTTTCCTGTACTGGGATGGGGAATAGGTGTTGCTTCTCATGCATTTCAGGTGTTTGGAGTAGGAGAATCATGGCAGGAAAAGAAGATTCGTGAAATTATGAACAAACAAAAAAAATAGGCTTATGGAAACATTTGACGAAAACGATATGGATTATCAACGGGCAAGAAGACAGGTAGAAAGACTGCGTGGATTTTACGGACATTTATTCGCTTATATCGCAGTGAATGCCCTGATTGTTGTCTATAATTGTATGCATCTGAAGCCCGGCGAAAGCTATTTTCAGTTTAAAAACTTTTTTACGGCAACTTTCTGGGGAATAGGGCTTGCTGCACATGCGGTTACCGTTTTTCTGCCCCGTGTTAATTTTATTAAAAAATGGGAAGATAAGAAGATCAAGGAACTGATGGATAAACAGAAAGATCACTAAATAAATTATCTTTTTCAAAATACTTTTAACTTTAAATTTGTTGAAATGAATGCTTTATCAATTCTATTCTACATTTCAATGGCCGCTTGGTTTATCACGGAATTCCTTTACAAGAACATGTTGAAATCCGGTAAAGAAGATCAGAAAAACAAAGATAAATCTACACTGAATATCTTATGGCTGGCCATTCCTTTTTCCATTGTAAGCGCAATTTTCATGTCTTATAATTTTCATTTTCCGATGGCTGATGGGGTCTGGATTCTTTATCTGGGTGAACTTTTTATTCTTATCGGGATTCTTGTCAGATATGTGATCATCAGATCTTTGGGAAAATATTTTACAGTAGATGTTACCATCAGACAGGATCATAAAATTAAAAAAGAGGGATTTTATAAATATCTGAGACATCCTTCCTATGCTTTTTCTCTACTGACTTCTTTGGGTCTCGGTTTGTATTTAAATAACTGGCTTTCATTGATCTTTGCTTTTTTACCTCCGTTTTTGGCCTTCGCCTACAGGATTAAGATTGAAGAACAGGCTTTGACAGAACAGTTTGGAGATGAGTATATTGAATACAGAAAAAGTACTAAAAAATTAATTCCGTTTATCTATTAATGACAGGTTTTTACAGTTCAGATAGGATAATCTACCGTTCGGTCATATAAAATTGATTTGTGGTACTTTCCTGAGCTACCTTTGACTCAAGAAAAAACAAATCAACCTCTAAAAAAAACATTATGGAAATTTTACCTGACAAAGAAACAATTGCTTACAGAAAAGCTTCAAGAAGAGTGAAAGATCTGAAAGAATTTTATGGAAATCTTACCTCTTACTGCATCATTATTCCTTTTTTAGCAATACTGAACATTATAACTGCTCCCGGATATTTATGGTTTTTATGGCCTGCACTGGGATGGGGAGTAGGAATTGCATTTCATGCCATAAGCGTATTCGGAATTGGTAAAAGCTGGGAAGAAAGAAAAATAAGAGAGCTTATGGAGAAAGATGAAAAACAGAAAATAAAAACACTATAAACAATAATCATAACTAAAAACATATACAATCATGGATTACGAAACAGCCTCTGAAAGAACGAATAGTATCAGAAAATTCTATAAAAGCATTTTTATATTTGCCCTGTTTGCCGTTCTGATCATTCCTGATGATATTTTTGGTGAAAAAATTATTCATTTGAGTTTATTTGACAGGTATACCATCCTTGCAATCTGGGCATTTATTATTCTCGTAAAAGCAGCAAAACTATTTCTTTTTGATTCTGAATGGGAAAATAATATGATTGAAAAAGAACTCAGGAAAGATAAAAGAACGATAAAGTATTAAAATGTATCCACTTTTATCTACCTTTATTTTCCAAAATCTGAAAACCAAAATTTAAACTCAATGATCAAAACTGTCATTATAGAAGACGAAAAACCTGCTTCAAGGAAACTGGAGAGAATGCTGAATAACTTTCCTGAAATAGAGATAGTTGCTAAAATAGAATCAGTGGAAGAAGGAGTTGCCTGGTTTTCTGAAAACGAACATCCACAGCTGATCTTTTCCGATATTGTTTTAGGTGACGGATTGTCTTTTGATATCTTTGAAAAAGCTCCTACCAAAGGTTTCATCATCTATACGACAGCCTTTGACCAATATACCCTGAAAGCTTTTAAGCTGAACAGCATTGATTATCTCTTAAAACCCATTCTTGATGAAGACCTGGAAGGAGCAGTGGAGAAATTTAAATCCTTCATTCCTGCCAATGACACCAATGGTTCTCAGGATATCAAACAGTTAATCCGAAAAGAAAAATCTACCCTTTCCAGAGTTCTGGTTAAAATAGGATATAACCTTAAAATTGTACAGACTCACGAAATAAGCTGCTTTTTCAGTGAAAATAAAATCGTTTATCTTCAGACGGAAGACCGTACTTATCCATCAGATTTTACGCTTGATGAGTTGGAAGATGTTCTGGATACGAAAAAGTTTTTCCGGGTGAACAGACAGTTCATTATCAGTTCGGATTATATCAAAAATATTCATACTTCACCGTACTACAAAGTGGATCTTGAATTTCAGCCGGAAGAGGAAATTACGGTCAGCAGAGACCGTGTGAAGGATTTTAAAGACTGGCTGGTCAGTTGATAAGTATTAACCTAAAAACATACACCATGGATCTCATATTATTATTCTTTAAACTATTCCTTACCCTCTTTTATCCCTGAAAAATCCATCATCAGGAATTATAAAAATCACTGACGGACTGTACAAACTGGTGAAATGCTTTCGTAACTTCTTTTGAATGTTTATGGGTAAGCGGAAACGGAACCATATGGGAATACTCAAACGGAAAATCTTTGATTTCAATGTCTACATTGATATTCCTGTAGCCGCCCCGCAGCGTATTGAGAGCTTCTATAGGAGGAGCAACACTGTCTTTTTCCAAAACATAAGCTTTGATCTGAGATTGGATTTCCTGAATTCTTTCTTCTCTTTCTTTCTGAAAATAATTGTAGCGCAGCATTTTTTTAAACCAGCTTTCCTGTGGATGCAACGATTCATTCTGATAATGTTTAAGACGTGGATCCGATTTAAAATCAGCGCTCAGCAATTCCGTAAAAACAGACTGCATTTTAACGGTTGCCTGGGTATCCATGATATATTTTGAGATCGGAAACATCCTGTCGATCGTCATTCCTCCACAAAAACAAAACACTTTTGAACGGGTAAAATACTGATTCGGATCAGCCATTTTGATAATTAAAGAAAGAAATGATCCTATAGAATAGCCAAATAAATCCAGATTTGCTTCTGGAGAAATACTTTTGATTTTACCGTTTTTAATACTTTTTACCACCTCAGTAATATCCGAATATGTCTGAAGTCCGGACCAGAAAATTCTTTGAGGATGCGCTTCCAGTCTGGAACTTATGGCTGCATTCACGTAAGAGTAATTCATGTTTTCCGGATATTTTTTCTTTCTGAAATTAACCACTTCCATCATATGATGGCGGTCACTCCAGATAGGGTCTGCACGGTCCATATGAAATGCAATGGGGAACAAAATGATAGCCTTTTGTGTTCTTTGAGCCAGTTCATATGCCCATGGCAGGTATTTATCCCACTTCTTTTCATTCAGTCCATGAAAGAAAAACAGAGCTTCCTCGGCTGTTTCAGTATCTGCCCGCTTCAGAATATGATACTCAAACCTTTTATTGCATTCAATATCATAATCTTTGATGTCTACAGCAGGTTGGTTGTAAAAGAGATAGCCGTTTTTGTTGATTTCGAGGGTTTGCTGATGTTTGCTGCAATGCTGATTTTCTGAGCCATAAAGAAGGTCACAAACCTTGGATTCAAAAGGGACTGATTCAATGCTTACATTCAGTTCTTTGAGTTTAGGACTGCTTTTTCCGGAATCAAAATGCTTTTTCAAAACTTCATACAATTCATAATATTCCATAGCACTGCGATTGAAAGGTTCATATTTAGAACTATCAATTTAGATAAAAATTGCGGTAATCAATTGATTTTTAAGAGTTAAATGTATTCTAGACATAGAAGAATTATAATTAACCCCGAAATAAAAATATTTCAGGGGCGTTATATATAGATTGATGATGATGTTTATTGTTGAGTTTTTTTTAAAAACTATCTGTAATCAATCCGGTTAGATTCCGTATCTTCAAGTTGTTTAATGATAGATTCAGGGATTTCATCACTGTCAATAGGAAAACTGATGGAATCAGAAATAAAGCTTTTTCTGTCGGCTTTTCTGAAAATTTCAAACAAGGCAATCGGCTCCTGATTGAAGCTAATGCAGGTGCTTATAAAGTGGATTTCGTGGAGTTTATAATCCGGGTTCTTAAGTTTTTCTTTACTATCCTTTATCCTTGAAATGAAATGTCTCTGGCGGATAAATGTATTGCTGTTCATTATGATAAAAACATAATCTGAATAAGCGGTTACCTTTCCGAAATACTTATGGTGATCACCACCGCTTCTTTCAATAAAATATTCTCCGGTGGTTTCAGACTTGTAAATTTCCATCGCAGAACGCCATATACGGTCTTCTTTTGCCATCAAAGGATTATCGGGCAGATTTCTGTTATAAGAATACCAGCAGCCTACTAAACGGTCTAAAAGAGCGGTGTTCAGATTAATCTTATTCATGTCAATTCTGAGATCGTTAAAATTGAATGCTTCTGTATTAGAATTGATGAAATCGATATAATTGGAATACCCCAGAACTTTCACAATTAAACTCAGCTTGGCGAGATTGGGCCTGCTCAGAACTGCATTTTCGTTCTGTCTGAATTTTTTCAGTTTATTGATGATCAGATGCTCATACAGATAATTTGTTCCCAGAAGATCTGGCTCTTTTTTGATCTCTTTTTCTGAATGATCCTTGATAATCAGATCATTCAGTTCAGCACTGATATAAGACCATTCAGTTTTTGTAACATCTTCCCAATGGTTTTTCTTTAAAAATTGCCGGCTTAAGAAATTCATGAGCTTCTCAAGATGCAGAATATCTTCCTTTTTCATGGTATGTATTATAAGACTAATTTAAGATTTTTATCAAACCAAAAAAGACTTTTGAGAGACTTTTATATTGTATAATCCATTGATATTTGAATAGAAAAACAAAAATCAAAACAATGGAAACAAAAATGATAGTAAAAGATGAGTGCCTCTGGAGCCGGATACAGGCATTTTCCCTTGATGCTCCCGGGGCTGATTTCCCTTTTTCAAAAAAGCTGGCCAAAGAAGAACGCTGGAGTCTTGATTTCGCAAGAAAAGCAATTGAAGAATACAAAAAGTTCCTGTATCTCTGCTGTATTCTTCCCCATGGAGCTTCTCCCAGTAAAATTGTGGATAAAGTATGGCATATGCATCTGATCTACACCCAGAATTATTGGGAGGAATTTTGTCCCCACATCTTAAAAAGACCGCTTCATCATCATCCTTCGAAAGGTGGATTCGCAGAGAAAGAAAAACATCAGAAATGGTTTGAAGATACTTTAGCAAGTTATCGGCAGGTTTTCCGGCAAGAAGCGCCCCAAGAAATCTGGAAAGAAATTAAGAAAAAATCTAAAGTACAATCCTGGCTGAGAAAAATGGCCTTCTTAGCCCCAATATTTGTGTCACTGCTTTTATTGTCGTGTACAGAAGGAGATAACTTTTCAGGGTTAATGGTTATTGGAGTTGTATTCGGGATTATTTTCATTCTGGGAACTATTGTTTCAATTATAGGAGATCAGGAGTTTTCTGACGCTAACAGAAAAGATAAGCAAAATAATGACGGAGGAAGTTGTGGTGGCTCAAGCTGCAGCGGAGGAGATGTTTGTGGAGGCGGCTGCGTTGGTTGCGGTGGTTGTGGAGGATAATAAAACTAACCATTATGAAAAAATTCATCATTCATTCAGTTCCGGTTGTGATAGGCTTTATATGGCTTATGGCAGTCCATCAGACATTTAATCCGGTTATTCTTAAAGGACCTGATTTTTTGAAGTTCTATCTCATTCTGGTTCCAGGATTTTATGCTTCGCTTTTCATTCTAAAAACTTTGAAAGGAGCTATTTCAGGTACGACACATTATTTCGCAGGATTTATTTTCCTCTTAGGAATTATCAAGCTTATCAGAGGAGTTATGCTGGGAAGGCCTGTTGGATTTCTTTTGATGATCTTAATAACAGAATGTATTGTTACATTGATTTTTATCTCAAGTCATGTCAATGAAAAGATAAAGTAAAATTCATTATTAAAAACAAACCCGAAACAAAAATGTTCCGGGCTTTATAATGTTTGTTTGATATTAAATATCTTTCTTTTCTTCTTTTACCTGCTGATAGCCATATTTTCGAACCATAACGGAAGTCAGGACTACTAAAATAAGACTGATCGCGATATTGGATTTTTCCGGATGCACAATGGCCTGATAAAAATTATAACCGAAAATAGCGGATACAAGTGCAATCAGAATATTGTTTACATAAGCATACTGGTTTTTTGCAGATGTTTTCATAGTAGTATTTTTATTTACTCAGTAAGTATGAGAACAAAAAAAACGTTACAGAAAATTTTTAAAAAAATTATTTTCTTTAAAAAACAATTTCGATGTAGTTAAAACCTCTTCATTCAAAACCTCTTATGAAATCACGCCGCTACCGATCAATTCCTCATCGATATACCATGAAGCAAATTGTCCTTCGGCAATAGCAGACTGAAGCTCATCAAATTCAATATAAAAAGCATTCTCAAACTGATATAACGTCGCTTTCTGCAAAGGCTGTCTGTATCTGAATCTTGCCATTACTTCCATAGATCCTCCGTTCTGAAGTCTCATATCTTCACGAACCCAGTGCAGTTCAGAATTGTCAATTTTCAAAGCTTTTTTATGAAGTCCAGGAAAATGGCTTCCTTCTCCTACGAAAAGAATGTTGTTTTCCATATCTCTGGAGATGATAAAACAGCTTTCTTTGTGCCCGCCTATACCAAGACCTTTACTTTGTCCGATCGTGAAAAACTGGGCTCCCTGATGTTTCCCGATAACTTTTCCGTCAGATTTTTTATAATTGATTTTTCTTGATAAAAACTCAAGTTCTTCTTCTTTGGAGGTGAATTCAGGTTTTTCTTCCGAAAATAAAGGAGAATCTTTGAAAATTTCTACAATTTCCCCTTCGTTAGGTTTTAATTGCTGTTGTAAAAACTGAGGAAGACTGACTTTTCCGATAAAACATAACCCCTGAGAATCTTTTTTATCTGCTGTTACCAGCCCGATTTCTTTTGCAATTTCTCTTACCTGAGGTTTTGTAAGTTCTCCAATCGGGAATAACGCTTTTGAAAGCTGATCCTGACTTAGCTGACAAAGGAAATAAGACTGGTCTTTATTGTTGTCTTTTCCTGCCAGAAGGTGGAAGATTTCTTTACCGTTTTCATCAAAAGTAGAATTTACCCTTGCATAATGTCCTGTTGCTACTTTATCTGCTCCTAAAGACATTGCGGTCTTCATAAAAACATCAAATTTTACTTCTCTGTTACACAATACATCAGGGTTGGGAGTTCTGCCTTTTTCATATTCTGCAAACATATAGTCAACAATGCGTTCCTTGTAAAGTTCACTCATGTCGATCACCTGGAAAGGAATTCCAAGCTTTTGTGCTACCATGAGAGCATCATTACTGTCCTCAATCCATGGACACTCATCTTCTAATGTGACGGAAGCATCGTTCCAGTTTCTCATGAATAAAGCCACTACCTCATGGCCTTGCTGCTGCAGCAAATATGCTGTAACACTAGAATCTACACCTCCGGAGAGGCCTACTACTATTTTCATTGTATTTCAATTTTACGAAACTCTTAACGGGAGTTCTTAGTTTGATGCGGCAAAAATACAACTAAATAGATTCGTAAAAAAACCATAATTTTAAACATTGATAAAAACGATAGCGTCTTAAGCCCTTTTTTATCAACCTCTCTGCAGCCGGAAACAGACGAGAGCATAATTGTAAGACCAAAAATATAACATATGAAAAAGTTTATTATTTCTATGATGCTGATATCTTCAGGGTCAGTTTTTTCCCAAATTTCAGCAGGTACGCCGATGCAGGAAAACAGTAAGTGGACATTTGGAGGTGGCATTGGATTAGGATTTGGAAGCAACAGCGCGTTTAATCTGTCCGCATCACCAAGAGTAGGTTACAGGTTTACGAATGATTTTGAAGGCGGAGTCTTAGGGAGTGTTTCGTGGCAGACTTCTGATTATTATAAATCCACCATGTTTGGAGTAGGTCCTTTTGTGAATTACTACTTCGCCAGATCATTTTATGTAGGAGCCAACTATCAGCATTATTTTGTTGATTATAAAGATAAATACTACGATTATAAATATAATACAGAAGAGAATGCCTTGTATTTGGGCGGAGGATATATGCAGCGAATTGGAAATAACTCTTTTATGCAGCTGGGTTTAATGTATAACGTGCTATGGAAGCAGAATTCCAGCGTATTTTCCAGCGGCCTGATCCCGAATATTGGTTTTGTGGTAGGGCTTTAGCCCGTTTAATCAGAAACCAAAATTCATTCGGCTTTAGCCTAAACTTAGAAAAACAAAAATCCCCGGGAAAATTTCCCAGGGATTTTCTATTTGAAATTTACTTTCTTATTTAATTAAGATTGAGAAGATTTCTCCGCAGCTGATTTTTTCGTTTTCTGCGTTTTCCCGATCAATCCGTCTTTTGCTTCATTAAGGTCAAGAACTACGGTTTCTCCTTCGCTCAATTGCTTGTTTACCAGCATTTCTGCCAATAAGTCTTCAATATACTTCTGGATGGCACGTTTCAATGGTCTTGCTCCGAAATCTTTATCCCATCCTTTTTCAGAAATAAAGTCTTTTGCTTCTTCAGTAAGATCTACTTTATATCCTAGTTTTTCAAGTCTGCCATAAAGTTTATTCAGTTCAATATCAATAATTTTCTTGATATCATCCTGTACAAGAGAGTTGAAGATCACAATATCATCAATTCTGTTTAAGAATTCTGGTGCAAATGCTTTTTTAAGGGCATTTTCAATAGTACTTCTCGCTCTTGAGTCTGAAGTGGTTTTCTTCGCAGAAGTTCCGAATCCTACACCGTCTCCGAAATCTTTAAGATCTCTTGTTCCGATGTTTGAGGTCAGAATAATGATGGTATTTCTAAAATCAATTTTTCTTCCTAAGCTGTCTGTAACGTGTCCTTCATCCAGAATCTGTAACAGAATATTGAATACATCCGGGTGAGCTTTTTCAATCTCATCCAAAAGAACCACTGCGTAAGGCTTTCTTCTTACTGCTTCTGTCAGCTGACCACCTTCTTCGTATCCAACGTATCCCGGAGGCGCACCTACTAATCTCGAAACCGCGAATTTCTCCATGTATTCACTCATGTCAATTCTGATCAGAGATTCATCGGATTCAAAAAGCTCTCTTGCCATTACCTTAGCCAATTCGGTCTTACCAACCCCTGTTGTTCCAAGGAAAATAAAGGTACCTATAGGGCGGTTAGGATCTTTAAGACCTGCTCTGTTTCTTTGGATAGCCTTAACGACTTTCTTCACAGCATCTTCCTGACCGATTACTTTTCCGTTCAGCTTCTCATCCATTTGGGCCAATTTGTCAAGCTCGTTCTTACCAACTTTCGTTACCGGAACACCGCTCATCATAGAAACCACTTCCGCTACATTTTCTTCTGTTACGGTTTCTTTTTTCTCTTTTACATCCTTATCCCATTTTTCCTGCGCCGAATTCAGTTCCATCTGAAGACGTTCTTCCTCATCTTTCAGCTTTCTGGCTTCCAGATAGTCCTGAGCTTTTACTGCTTTTTGTTTCAGTTCTTTGATATCTTCGATTTTCTTTTCAAAATCAATGATTTCTGTAGGAACTTTCATGTTTTTGATATAAACACGTGATCCGGCTTCGTCCATTGCATCAATCGCTTTGTCTGGTAAGAAACGGTCTGTAATATATCTCGATGTCAGATTGACACAAGCCAGAATTGCTTCCGGAGTATAGATTACATTATGATGTTCTTCATATTTATCTTTGATCTGGTTCAGGATCTGAACAGTTTCATCAATAGAAGTAGGTTCCACCATTACTTTCTGGAATCTTCTTTCCAAAGCTCCGTCTTTTTCAATATACTGACGGTATTCATCCAGTGTAGTGGCCCCGATGCATTGAATTTCTCCTCTTGCCAAAGCCGGTTTGAACATATTGGAAGCATCTAAACTTCCTGTAGAACTTCCCGCACCTACAATGGTATGTAGCTCATCAATAAATAAGATGACATCTCTGTTTTTCTCCAGCTCCGTCATAATGGCCTTCATTCTTTCCTCAAACTGACCACGATATTTAGTTCCGGCCACTAAACTTGCCAGATCTAAAGTGATCACACGTTTTCCGTAAAGAACTCTGGACACTTTTTTCTGTTGAATTCTTAATGCTAAACCTTCAGCAATGGCAGATTTACCAACTCCCGGCTCCCCGATAAGAAGAGGGTTGTTCTTCTTTCTACGCGATAAGATCTGAGAAACTCTCTCAATTTCTTTTTCACGCCCGATCACCGGGTCCAGTTTTCCATCTCTGGCCAAAGAAGTAAGGTCTCTACCAAAGTTATCCAAAGTAGGCGTTTTACTTTTTGCAGAACCTAGATTTCCTGTAGGCTTTCTCATTTGCTCAAATTCTTCTCTCTCATCATCATCGTCATAAGCACTCATCTGAGGAGACTGGCCTGAATTTTTAAGCATAGTCTGGTATTCTCTTGAAACTCCTTCGTAGTCGATGTCATAAGCTCCCAGAATATTTGAAGTAGGGTCCTCATATTTATAAAGAATACCTAAAAGCAGGTGAACGGTATTAATTTCATTGCTTTTATATTGGCGGCATTCTAACTCTGCACGTTTAATGGCATGATCTGCCATCTTGGTGAAAGAAATATTGGTAACCTCTTCAGAAATAGGATTTAGACTTGCTGTATTTAAAGTTTCAATTTTTCTTCTGATTTGTGTTAAATCCGCATTAAGGTTTTGAAGGATTTCTTTTGCAGAGTTTTCCGTTTTTATAATACCTAAAAGTAGATGTTCTGTATTAAGAAATTCACTTTTCAGCCTTTTAGCTTCGCTTTTGCTTTGTTTGAACACCTGGCTCAAACCTTGTGAAAACTTATAATCCATAATATATCTCATTAGAACAAAGGCAGCATTACCTTTTATTCATTATCTAAATTACAAATATTTTACCAAAAAACAATTAATGACTTTATGGCAGAAAAAATTTTATTATCTTATTGAAAATGATTAAGTTTGTTCTCCCTAAATTTCCCCCATGAATACTGAAATTACTAATTACATCGGCTATTCTGCTTCTCTTTTTATCGTATTGAGTTTCATACTGAAAGATGTAAGAAAAATAAGAGTGGTCAATATGATTGGCTGTATTTGTTTTGTCATTTATGGTATCTTTAATGGAATGCTTTGGCCGGTTATTATACCAAACGGGCTTATTTGTTTCATTCAAATCTATTATTTAATGCTAGATAAGAAAGATTGATGAGGAAAAAAATAATTACTTCTGCTTTTAGTAATCTGTATACTGACCAACGGATAGAGAAGGTATGCAAAACCCTTTTTGACAACGGATATTCTATAGAACTGATCGGTAACGACTGGGAAGGAAATGAAAAAATGGAGCGTCCTTACTCTTTTTCAAGGATCAGCTTAAAGTCTAAAAGTTTAAAGACCGCTTATTTTGAATTCAACTGGAAATTATATAAAGAGCTGAAGAAAAAAGCGGACAAAGATACGATCCTTCATGCCAATGACATTGATGCACTTCTGCCAAATTATCTCATTGCCAGAAAACTGAACATTCCGCTAGTCTTTGACAGCCATGAAATTTTCACGGAAATGCCATCGGTTCAGAACAGATTTTCGCAAAAATTCTGGAGAGTGCTAGAGAGAAAGCTCGTTCCTCACATGGATTTGATGATGACAGAAAGTGAAAGCTACGCAGAATGGTTTCATGAACAATACAATGTGAATCCGGTAGTGGTTAGAAATATTCCGAGAAAAATTCTTTCTGCACCGGAAATTCCCGATAATAAGCCTAAAATTATTCTGTATCAGGGAGCAATTAATCAATCCAGAGGTATAGAAAAAATGATTTTGGCAATGCATCATATTAAAGATGCTGTCCTGAAAATTGCAGGTGACGGACCAAAGAAAAAAGAATATGAGGAACTTGTTATTCAGGAAAAACTGCAGGATAAAGTATTTTTCCTGGGTAAGCTGAAACCGGAAAATCTTAGGGAAATAACCAAAACTGCTGATGCGGGATTCAGTCTTGAAGAAAACAACGGGGTAAGCTACTATTATTCGCTTCCCAATAAGGTTTGTGATTACATACAGTCTAGAGTACCGCTTGTGATGATTAATTTTCCGGAGATGCAAAGGATAAAAAATCAATTTAATGTAGGAGAAATTATTCCGGATCATCAGCCTGAAACCATTGAGAAAGCAATTAATCTTGTTCTTCATAGGGGAAGACAGTATTATCAAAGTGAATTAAATAAGGCAGCAGATGTTTTTTGCTGGGAGAATGAAGAAACAAAAATCCTGCAGCTTTTTGAAAAAGCATCCGGTAAATAATTTTTACAAAATTGGTTATCTTTGCAAAAGAAATTTGATTTAAAATGACCATTAAAGAAAAACAGCAGGAAATAATAGACGAATTCGCTTTTCTTGACGATTGGGAGCAAAAGTATGAGTACATCATTGATCTTGGAAAAGAACTGAAAGGCTTACCGGATGATAAGAAAACAGAAGAAAATCTTATTAAAGGCTGCCAGAGCAAAGTTTGGATTGATGCTGAATTTAAAGAAGGGAAACTTTTCTTTAATGCAGATTCTGATGGTATTTTACCCAAAGGTATCGTTTCTCTATTAGTGAGTATTTACAGTGGACATTCCACTCAGGAAATCCTGGATTCTGATTTTGATTTTATCGGAGAAATAGGACTACAGGAATTTCTTTCACCTTCAAGAGCTAACGGGCTGATGGCGATGACAAAGCAGATCAAGTTTTATGCAGTTGCTTACCAGCTGAAATCATAATCGTGACCAGAATTTTAGCATATCGTTTTTCCGCATTCGGAGATGTTGCAATGACAGTACCTGTTTTCAGAGAATTTCTGGAGCAGAATCCCGGTGTGGAAATTATTATGGTTTCCAGGAAAAACTTTGAGTCTCTGTTTGCGGGAATTTCCAATGTAACTTTTAAGGGAATTGATCTGGATGATTACAAAGGTCTTTTTGGATTGAGAAAACTGAGTAATGAACTGATCCGTGAATTTAATCCTGATTGTATTGCCAACCTCCATGATGTAATCCGAACCAAGGTTTTAGACAGAATATACAGACGGAAAGGACTTAAGGTTTTCAAAATAAATAAAGGGAAAGAGGAAAAAGAACATCTTACGGATGTATGGAATCTGGAAAAGGTTCAGCTTAAAAAAACGGTGGAACGTTACGCTGATGTTTTTCGTGAAATGGGATTCAGGATTGAACTTTCTCATCAATTAAGGCCGGTTTCGGAGCAGAAATCAGGAATAGGGTTCGCTCCTTTTGCCCAGCATAAGGGAAAAATGCTTCCTTTGGAGAAGTCGTATGAGCTGGTAAGAATTCTGGCTCGGAAACATACGGTGTACTTCTTTGGAGGAGGTAAAAAAGAAACCGAAACCCTTGAAAAATGGGAAGAAGAGATTCCTAATACAAAAAACCTTGCCGGAAAATTAAATCTTACAGAAGAACTTAATTATATTGCCGGATTAGAACTGATGATTTCCATGGATTCTGCCAATATGCACCTTGCAAGTCTTGTAGGAACGCGATGTGTTTCTATTTGGGGAGCAACTCACCCTTATGCCGGATTTTTAGGATTTGGACAGAGCGAAGAAGATGCGGTTCAGGTGAAAGATCTGAGCTGCAGGCCATGTTCCGTTTTTGGAGATAAAGAATGTTACAGAGGCGACTGGGCCTGTCTTGAAGAATTTAATATTCAGAAAGTTGTGGACAGGGTTAATTTTTAAAAATCAGCTTTATTATTTCTTCGGCTTTAGCTTTATCAGAGTGGCTTGTTTCTAAAATATTCTTTCTTTTTTCCGTTTCATGATAGTCTTTTTCAGCTGAGGTAATAATATGCTGGCGGATTTGCCTCATATCAGTACCATACAGGCATAAATTTGTTAAAACAGGATCATCCGTAATATTACCATTAATAATTACAAAACGGCTGTTGTAAAGCGTATTGAAAAGCTTCACCTTTGTTCCTGAATTCTGGTAAGAAATCAAAATATTGGCATGAGCAGCTTCCAGAAGACGATAAAGGTTTTCTGTAGTTTCAATAGGAGTGAGGCTGATATTCTCAACTGCCGAAATCTTGCTTTTAATATCTTCACTGGCCCGATCTGAGGCGACAACCAGTTTATATTGGGGAAGCGTTTTAAATAACTCAATAGTCTCATTCAATGCTCTTTTATTGTCCGCAGTGGTGAGATCTCCGTGAAAAAGAAAATAACTTCCTTTTTTATCCAGTTGCTTTACGGATGGGTTGCCGTGGAAAATATGAATCAAATGTGCATTCTTTGAATAGGATTCAACTTCATGATACTCTTTTTCAGACAAGCAGAATACGGCTTCGAATTTCTTTAAAAGCTTTTTCTGATATCCTGTATATTTTAAAGATTCAATGGTGTAGATGATCTTTTTGAATAGATTTTTTTCTGACCCGGAAAGGCCTTTATAATATTCAGCTTCGTTGTTGTGAAGGCGAAGATAGAGTTTTTGGTTATTCTCTTTCAGAAACCGGATAATATGCGTTGTCTGTAAACCCTCGAACAAGATCGGAGCTTTATTCTTTTCCAGGTTTTTAAGAAGGGCTTTAGAATCTCTGATAGCTGCTGCGAAAGGTGTTCCTGAAAAATAGAGGAGTGGATTCTTTCTCTTTTGATAAAAAAACAGATTTTCCGTAATCGCTTTGACCTCCGGATCAATCTTATGAGGGATTTGATCTACAAAACAGTGAAGGTGAATTTTTATTCCCAGATCAGACAAGGCCTTAATCTTATAAAATACATCAATGATCCCACCATAAGAAGGAGGGTAGGGATAATTGAATGATATGAGATGGAGTTCCTTCACGTCAGGCGAAATTCAAATGCAGACAAAGGTAAATAAATATAAGGAAAGCGCAGGACGCTTTTAAATGCTTAGGGATAAAAATAAAAAAATCTCCCTTAAAAAAGAGAGATTTCTGTGGGTCCTGAGGGATTCGAACCCCCGACCCTCTGGGTGTAAACCAGATGCTCTGAACCAACTGAGCTAAGAACCCGAATTTTTTTGAAAGGTTTCGTTTCCTTTTCTGTGGGTCCTGAGGGATTCGAACCCCCGACCCTCTGGGTGTAAACCAGATGCTCTGAACCAACTGAGCTAAGAACCCTCTATACTTGTTCTCTTGTTTAGAGTGGTGCAAATATACGACTTATTCTTTAATCTCCAAATTTTTTTCCAAAAAATCTCCCACTACAAAGTTGCTTCCGCCAATAAAAATCATTTCTTCATTTGTACATTGTTCTTTTGCAGCGAGATACGCTTCCTGCACGGAATCGAAAATTTTATAAAAAATTTTCGCCTCCTGAAGCATGTTTTCATAATCTTCCGGGTGTCTTCCCCTGTGGACAGACGGTTTTGCAAAATAGAACTCAGAATTTTCAGGAAGTATTTTCATTACATCATCTATTTTTTTGTCATTCACAAATCCCAAAATGACATGCTTGTGCCTCTCAATTGAATTTAATTGTGAAAAAACATACTCCAAACCTGCCTGATTGTGCCCCGTATCACAAATCGTAAGCGGATGTTGTGAAAATTCAAACCAACGGCCAATAAATCCTGTATTCTGATGCACATGGAGAAGTCCTTTTTCCAATGCTCCGTCAGCAATCTCTATTTCTTGTTTTCTTAATTCTTCTACCGCGGCCATTACAACTCTGATGTTCTTTTTCTGATAGTTTCCTTTCAGATCAGATTCCAGATCTGTATTAATAAGAGTAGCATCTACAAATGGAGCATTTTCTTTCGTTGCTTTTTCCTGAAGGATATTTTTAACGGCTTCGTTCTCGTCCCCGGAAACAATTGGGATATTGCTTTTAATTATCCCAGCTTTCTCCGTGGCAATTTCTTCGATGGTATCTCCAAGAATATTCTGATGATCCAGCTGAACATTGGTAATAGCCGAAATCAATGGTTTAATAATATTGGTAGAATCCAGTCTTCCTCCCAATCCTACTTCAATAATGGCAAAATCTACCTGCTGCTGATAAAAATATTCAAAAGCCATGATGGTTGTAAATTCGAAGAAAGAGGGACGGATATATTCCGGAATCGTTTTCAGCTTTTGAATAAAATCAAAGACAAATTCTTTATTACAATTTCTTCCATTCACTTTAATGCGCTCTGTGAAGTCTATAAGGTGTGGGGAATTGTACAATCCGGTTTTATAACCAGCTTCCTGAAGAACCGATGCCAGCATATTGCTTGAAGAACCCTTTCCATTGGTGCCGCCAATGTGAATACACTTTATTTTATCCTGAGGATTTCCAAAAAAAGCACAAAGCTTTGTTATGTTGTCAAGCCCAGGTTTATAAGCTTTCTGTCCATCTATCTGATAGTTGGGCATCTGTACGAAAAGCCAATCGATAGCTTCCTGATATTGTTCATTTGTCATGGTACAAAATTCCCAAAAGTTTTTTTAAAATAAAATATAATTTTTCAATCTGTAACTTTTTTATATTTAATTCGTCTAATATTGAAAAATCTTAATATGAAATCGCTCTGATTTGTAAATACAAATATTGCTTAATATGATGCGATTCCATATGGCCATTAAAAACAAATAAACATATACAATATGAAAAAAGTTTGGATCATCGTTTTTGGATTAGGTTATCTGGGTTTAAGTGCTCAGAAGAAATGGTCCTTAAAAGAATGTGTAAGCTATGCAGTGGAGCATAATCTTCAGGTTATCCAAAATCAGTATAACAAACAAAACCAGGAATATAATCTTAAAGCAGCCCAAAAAGAGTATTTACCTTCTGTATCAGCTAGTGTTACAAATGGAGTAAGTTTTGGGCAAGGCTCATTAGGAGCAGGAAGCTTTAGAAACGATAGATTCAATAACAATGTTGGTCTGGGAGCCGATATTCTGCTCTATAATAATGGGAGATTAGAGAAAAATGTAAGAAAAGCCCAGTTTGATGTAGAAGCAAGTCAATATGACATTGAAACCATTAAAAATGATATCTCTCTTCAGATCGCTCAACAATACCTGAACACCTTATTGAATAAAGAGATCGTTAAAATTTCTCAGAGTGCCGTGGATAATGCTCAGAAACAGTTTGACAGAGCTAAGATCACAACTCAGGTTGGAACAACTGCGCAGACGGTTCTGGCAGAGGCTGAAGCGGCATTGGCAAGAGAAAAACAAAACCTTAAAACAGCAGAAGTAAATGTTGGACGCGCTTTGTTTGCTATTGCTCAGCTATTACAACTGTCAGATTATAAGGGTTTTGATGTTGAAGATGTGAATGTTCCGGAAAAACTTGATTTACAGCTTAATACTGTAGATGAAGTGCTTGCAACGGCGTATGATATACAACCCCAGATCAAAGCGGCCGAAAGCCGGATAAGATCTGCAGAAGCGCAAACTGAGGTAAGTAAAACGGCATTCTGGCCTACGTTGACAGCCAATGCTGGTCTTAATACTTTTTATAACAGGCAGTTTGATGCTATGCCGGGTGTTGTGCAGGGAACTTTTTTTGAACAATATAAAGATCAGTTCGGACAAAATGTAGGGGTATCACTTAATATTCCTATCTTCAATAAAGGGAAAACAAAACTTCAGGTAGAGCAGTCCAAAATCAACGAAAGCATAGCCAAAAATACCTTAGAGCAACAGAAACAGACGGTAAGACAAAATGTTCAGAAAGCTCAGTTTGATGCTGATGCCAATTATGAAACTTATCTGGCGGCAGTGGAAGCTGAAAAAAGCTCTAAACTGGCTCTTGATTTTGCAGATAAAAGTTATGCTGCCGGTAAAACCACTATCTATGACGTCAACGTGGCGAGAAATAATTATGCAAATGCACGGGGATCAGTAGCGCAGGCAAAATATAATTATCTTTTTAGTCTTAAACTATTGAATTTCTATGCAGGAATTCCATTAAGTTTGTAAAATGCCAATTCAATCATTAGAAAAATACTTACCTCAAAATACACTTAAATATTTAAGAATCTGGTTTGCAGATTACTATATACATATAAAAGTTACAAGGAACAGAAATTCAAAACTTGGGGATTACAGAAAGCTTCCGGACAATTCTCATGAAATTACGGTAAATTCTACTCTTACTCCGCAGCTTTTTTTCTTTGTGCTTACGCACGAGCTGGCACATCTGATTGCTTTCGAAAAATATGGAAGAAGAATCTCGCCTCATGGCAACGAATGGAAAGAAACTTTCAGAAATATGCTTCTGGAAAGTCTTGAAATTTATGATGAAGAGCTGAAGCCTATCATCATAAAATTTTCAAAATCACCCAAAGCCAATTTTATGGCAAGCCCTGATCTGGTAAGATATTTCCATACTGAGAAGCAGGATGATACTCTGCAATTTATCGAGGAACTTAAAAAGGGCGAATTTTTTATCTATCGCAACGAAAAGTATTTATTAGAAGGTCTGGTTAAAAAAAACTATCTTTGTAGGAACCTGGCTACTGGAAGGAAGTATTCTTTTAAGCCTTTAGCGAGGGTAGAAAAATGTAGCTAAGAATGTCAAAATCAGATAGATATTGTGTTATCATGGCTGGAGGAATCGGAAGCCGGTTCTGGCCTATGAGCACGCAGAAATTTCCAAAACAGTTTCAGGATATTTTAGGAACCGGGCGTACTATGATTCAGCAGACCTATGACCGAATCAGCAAGGTAATTCCTAAAGAGCAGATATTCGTGATTACGAATAAAGAATATGTTCATGTTTCCCATCAGCAGCTTCCGGAGATTCCTGAAGAGAATATTGTGGGTGAGCCGCTTATGAAGAATACAGCAGCTTGTAATCTGTATATGGCGAACAAAATTGCTGAGATTAATCCGGATGCCACCATGATTGTATTGCCGGCTGATCATCTTATTCTTAAAGAGGATACATTTCTGGAAAAAGTAGAGCTTGCGTTTGAGGTGGCTTCAAAAAATGATTATCTTGTAACATTAGGAATCACTCCTACAAGACCTGATACAGGTTATGGCTATATTCAGTTTGTAGAAAAAAAGGGATCTGAATATTTTAAAGTGAAAACATTCACTGAAAAACCTATTCTTGAAATAGCCCAAAGCTTCTTGGAAAGTGGTGATTTCCTTTGGAATGCAGGGATTTTTGTTTGGAATGTAAAAAGCATTCACCACGCATTTAATCTTTATCTTCCTGAGATGATGCAGCATTTTATGGCTTGTGAGTACAACTCAGAAAAAGAAAACAGTTGTATTGAAACCATCTATCCGAAGGTACAGAAAATTTCCATTGATAACGGGATTTTGGAAAAAGCCAAGAATGTATATGTAATTCCTTCAGATTTAGGATGGAGTGATCTTGGGACATGGACCTCTGTATATGAAAATACGGAAAAAGATAAAGACGGAAACGCTGTAAAACTGAAACATTTACTTTCTTATAATTCAAAAGGGAATATCATCCGGTTAAAGAATAATAATAAGGCTGTGATCATTGATGGCCTTGAAAACTACATTGTTGTAGACACAGATAAGGCACTTCTTATCTGTCCCCGGGATAATGATCAGCTCATTAAAGATTATGTTCTTGATTTGAAGAGCTTTAAGAAGGGCGAGAAGTTCATGTAATATTTGTTATATTTTCTGCTGATTTTTAAATTATGATTAAAACCGCAACCCGATTTACAATTCTTACATTTTTACTTTTGGGAATCTTAGGATTTGCCCAGGAGAAGAAAAAGTTTTCAAGCATTCCTGCTGTTTTACAGCAAATCAACCCGGGTAGCAGGGTAGATTCATGGGTGTTGGTCTACAACAGCTATGGTAAAGGTCAGGAAATAAAGATTTCGGGTAAGGTAAATTATACTCCTCAATTCTCTGGATTTAATCTTTTTCCCAGTGAAGACAGCTTTTATTATATCGCTTATTCAGAAGGAGGTAAAGTAAATTACGTTACGGATGTCGAAGGACTGAAGAAGTTTGTAGACAGAATTGATAATGCCCAGGAAGCTGCTGTTGTATTAGCTGCTGACGGATATATGATAGATGAGGAGTTTAAGGACCTTGCAGGTAATTATCATGAAGACAAGTCGAATTACTATCTGGACCTTGGAAAACTCACCTCAAAGGAATGTCCATACCAGAAAACGCATTATACAGTTACAGTAAATAAATCTACAGGTGCTGTAAGCAATGTCAAAGACAATGGAACCTATATTGAGCTTTACAATAAAAAATGCGCTAATAACCCGAGACTTTTAAAAATCGAAAAAAAGGAAGAACCAAAGAAAGATGAACCCCAAAAAACACCCAAACGCAGATAATACCTATGAGACAGAGCGATTAATCCTTCGTCCCATGTCCAGTGAAGACAAAGATTTCGTCTTTGAGCTTTACAACAGACCCAAATTCATTCAACATATCGGAAACCGGAATGTTAATTCTGTGGAAGACGCCGAAAATTATATCCTCAATAGATTTGCTCCCCAAATTGAAAGACTTGGATTTGGAAACTATCTTTTAGTAACTAAAGAGGGAAATAAAAAAGTAGGGGCAGTAGGAATCTTCGAAAGAGAAGGGCTGGATATTGTGGATATAGGATATTCTCTACTGGAAGAGTTCGAAGGTAAAGGATATGCTTTTGAAGCTGCTCAGAAGGTTAAATCTATTGGAATGGATGAGTTTGGATTAACAAAAATATCCGCCATCATTTCAAAAGATAATGTTTCTTCCCAAAAGCTCATTGAAAAGCTGGGATTAAGGTTTAAAAAGCACGTTACACTTCCTGGTGAAACAGAAGAGTTAAATTATTACGAAACAGAATAATAAATCTATAAAAAAATATTTTCACAAATAGCACAATAATATATCTGTGTTATTTGTGAAAATATTTGTGATATCTGTGTTTTAAAAAAAAGCTATCCCTCCAGAATCTGCTCAGCAGCAGTCTTTGACGTTACTTTTTCAATCACTCTTGTACAAATACCATTTTCATCGAAAATAAAAGTGGTTCTTACAATTCCCATATACGTTTTTCCAAACGTTTTTTTCTCCTGCCATACCCCGAATTTCTCAATGATATTGCGGTTTTCATCTGCAATAAGATCATAGGGAAATGCAAATTTACTGTGGAAGTTCTTCTGTTTCTTTACAGTGTCGCCACTTACTCCCAGTAATTGGTATCCTGCTTTTTCAAGCCTGGAATAATTATCACTCAGGTTGCAGGCTTCCACAGTACAGGTTGGTGTATTCGCTTGCGGATAGAAGAAAACCACCAGTTTTTTTCCTATTAACTTTGATGAGGTTACCGTTTCTCCGTCTTGATTGAATCCTTCAAATTCAGGTAATTTATCTCCAACTTTCAGCATAATGATTTAATTTTGTTCAAATTTAAGGCATACATGACAAAAAAACAAAGAGCTGAGCTTGTTCAGATAGAACTGGATAAATTATATCCCACCACACCTATTCCGTTAGATCATACCGATCCCTATACATTAATGGTAGCTGTAGCACTTTCCGCACAGACCACAGATAAAAAAGTTAACCAGGTGACCCCAGATCTTTTTGCGGTAGCAGGAACGCCACAAAGAATGGCTAAACTTGAAGAATTTGAGATCAAGGAATTAATTAAAGAAATCGGACTATCCAATACCAAAGCCAAAAACCTTAAAAGGATGGCAGAACTTCTGCTGGAAAGACATAACGGTATTGTTCCGCAAACTTATGAAGAATTGGAAGCGCTTCCGGGCGTAGGGCACAAGACTGCATCAGTAGTGATGAGCCAGGGTTTCGGATTTCCTGCTTTTCCTGTAGATACTCACATTCATCGGCTGATGACACAGTGGAAACTTACCTCCGGAAAAAATGTGGTGGAAACGGAGCGTGATGCCAAGAAATTATTCCCTGAAGAAGTATGGAATAAGCTTCACCTTCAGATCATTTTCTATGGAAGAGAATATTCTCCGGCAAGAGGAAAAGGAGAAAAGGATTTTATTACGAAAATGATGTTTGAGAAGTAACCCGTTGTATTTTAATGCAAATATCGCAAAGAGGTACTTCGTTTGGCCAGGACAATGTTTTCTTAGCTGAGTGAAAAGGCCTTGCGAACGAAAAAGAAAACGCAACAATTACTTTGTGATCGTTGCGTTATTTTAGTTGTTAATTGATGGATTAAATGTCCAATAACCTTCTGTGGTAATTAATCTGTCCCAAATGATAATCAAGATGAGCAACCAGATGGATCAGAAAGTAATCTGTTGTCATGGCTCTCTCAAAAACAACCAATGGGTATTCTTTTTTAAGATCTTCTTCAGACAATTGCGGCAGAACGGAATCTATCATTGCTATGGTGGCTTCAAGTTTTTCAATAAGTTCAGCTCTAGGAACATCATTTAATGAAAATTCCAGCTCACGATGCCTTACATATCCGGTGTTTCCAAGCTGTGCTCCTATAAAATGATTGATATTTCCCACCAAGTGAAGGGTTAGATTACCCGCAGAATTAGCAATGTTTTTATCAATCTTCCAAAGGTTTTCTTCGTTTTGATAGGCTTCTATCTCTGTTTTTAATTTATTTAAATCTCTGTTAAAAAGAGATCTGAGGCTTTCTGTGATCATATTAATTTTACTGTATTTTAGTTCTAAAATATCCCCTGAAATTCTTGTAAACCAAACTGTCAATACTGCATTTATAATCTACGAAACCATAAATGCTGTCGTTTTTTTTGAATATATTAGTGTTTAAAACAAACTTCTGTTCCGAGATTTTTGATTTTATAAATTTCAGCTCACCCTTTAATGTTTTGGGATCAATATCTTTTATATAAAATCTATTGTCAAATACCTTTACCAAAACTCCATTACCAAAATACCCATTATAATTGTTTAATAGAATGTTTAAAGTATCTTTTTGATATTGAGCTTTACATTTATAGTCCTCGAAAAGAAATGATCTTTTAAGAAGACCCTCATAATAAAATGCTTTCTGAACAATACAAGCTGTTCTGGTCCGGCTTTCAACAATTTCACTGTTATAGAGCTTCAGCTCCGGATATTTTGTGAGAAGTTGAATCGTGTCATAATGTGGTAAGTCTTTATTAACCGTGAATTTTTCAAAATTTTGATTCTTTTGACAGCTCAATAACACCAATGAAATACAGGTAAAAAACAAAAATAGTCTCATAAAGAAACTATTTTTGTTTTTGAGCCCAAAGCTCCATTTTTCTGTTCAGAACATCCAGAGGAAGACACCCCTGGCTTAACACTTCATCGTGGAAGCTTGCCAGATTGAATTTGTTCCCAAGTTCTTTCTGATATTTTTCTCTCAGCTCACGGATTCTTAAAGACCCTATCTTATACCCTAAAGCCTGACCCGGCATCGCCATATATCTTTCTACTTCTGCAGTGGCAGCGCCTTCATCATAAGAAATATTGCTTAAGAAATATCTGATCGCTTCTTCTCTTGTCATTTTTCCGGTATGAAGTCCCGTATCTACTACAAGTCTTACCGCTCTCAGCATCTGATCGCTCAGGTAACCCATTTTCTGATAAGGATCTGTATATAAACCAAACTCAGGGCCTAAAGTCTCACAATAATGAGCCCATCCTTCGCCGTAAGCTCCGAACCATCCGAATCTCATGAATTTAGGGAGTTTAGTATTTTCCTGTTGAAGAGACATCTGATAGTGATGCCCCGGAATGGCTTCGTGAAGGAAAAGAGACTCCATTCCTGAAGTAACATTAAATTTGGCAGGGTCCGGTAACGGGACATAAAATATTCCAGCTCTTTTACCATCCGGAGTTCCCGGCATATATTCTGCACTGGCACTTGCTTCTCTGAATTTCTCCGTCTGTCTGATCTCAAACTTTGTTTTAGGTGTTACATTAAACATGGTTTTCAGCTTCGGAGTGATTTTAGTTAAGATCCCGTTAAATGCATTTAAAACCTCTTTAGACGTTTTATAAGGCATTGCCTTTGGATCCGTTTTAACAAAAGTGATAAAATCTTCAAGAGTTCCTGTAAAACCTACCTGCTGCTTTACTTTTTCCATTTCTGCACGAAGCATAGCTACTTGCTGAAGTCCGATCTTATTAATTTCTTCAGGAGACTTTTTAGTGGTTGTCCAGCTTTTTACATAATAGTTGTAGATCTCGTTTCCGTTTGGAAGACTGTTGTATCCGTCTGTATCTCTTGCTTTCGGAAGGTACTCTTTTTCTAAAAATATTCCCATTTTAGTATAAGCAGGGATAATTTTTTTGGTAATAGCCTCTTTATAAAGTGCCGAGAATTTTTCTTTCTGAGCCTGAGAGAAGCTTTTCGGAAAATTTCTTATCGGACCATAGAAAATATTCTTTTCCATGTCAGAAGTGGTGATTTCCTCTGCTTTCATCTGAGGAATCATCTTGACAACCAGTTTTTTAGGAAGTACAATCTTATTGTTGATTCCTTCGCGGAAATTGTCTGCCGCGGCATTCATCCATTCCGGGAATTTTTCCATTCTTTTCAGCCAGTCGCTGTAGTCTTTTTCTGTTTTAAAAGGTTGATTGCCCTGTCCGCTCCCATACAGAGGAAAAGTAAGCGGAAGTCCTCCAAATTGAGTAAAAGGAATATATTCCGGATGGTAGGCATAGGCCTCAGTTTTATCTTTTAAAGTATAATCCAAAACATCATACACTACCTTATCTTCATCAGAAAGAGATTTATAATCTACATGTTCCAGCTGTTTTTGCACAGAATTGTAGAATGCTATTTCTCCTGAGATAAAATCTTTATCAATATTGATAGGAAGCTGGTCATTATATCTTGTATCTCCCTGTGCTGTAGCATCTAACGGGTATAGCTTCAGATACTGCTCGTAATAATTGGAAGCAATAGAATCCAGGTTGCTGGGCGTTACTTTTGTAAGGGGAGAATCCGATTTTTTGCAGGATGCAAGACCAATCATCAGTCCTAATCCCAGAATACTTTTTGATACAATGTTTTTCATTTTCAGAATCTTTATGAAAGCAAAAGTAAGTATTATTGGGAGATTCAGACTTATTGTTTGCATTGATTTTAAAAAATTATTTTCAAAATCCTTTCAACTTTGAATCAATTTTTTATCTTTGTCTAAAACATTTAGCAATCATATTATTACAGTTCTTTTTTAAGAAAAAATGAAAGGGATTTTAAAAATTTACCATCCGGACGAAACGCTAAAATACAATATCAGAAATACTTATTGTAAGGCAGTTTACAGCAACCAACAACACCTTTTAGAGGTTGAAGTGATTACGGATGACAGCTTGGATCACGTAGAGGATGATTCATTACAATACAACTTTCCGCAGCTTTCACTTGAAATTTTCGATTTCCCTATCGAGTCGCCGGAAATAGAAGGAAAAACTATCAAAATCAATGATTCTGAAGAAGAAACTTATACAGAAGTAGACCTTTTCGATGACGAAGATGCCTATATCTATGACAATGAGCTTCTTTTTGAAAAAAATGAAGAAGGGGAGCTTCAGGTGATCTGGAAAGGAACCATTGATGATTTCTATACCGGATCAGATACACCGATTCCTTTTAGATTAAAATGCGAATTTAAGCAGGATGATATTGAGGTAGACGAAGATTAGCCGATACCTTCATTCTTAGTACCGGATTTCTTTTCAAATAATTTTGGAAAGAAATTTGCTGTTTGTAAAATTGTAACAAAATTTAAGTTGTTTTTAAGCAATTTTTAAGAGTTCAATTCATAATATTCTCCTACATTTGTCGTTGAAATTTAATAAAATTTACATTTAATGCTGTTAACGGAACTTTCTCAGATTTTATTTGCACAAATCGCTACTCCTGCAGTTGCTGCGGACAACTTAGAGTTCTCATTCTGGAAGATTATGTTCCACGGAGGAGCTTTTGCTAAAATAGTGATGGTCACTGTGTTGCTGTTGGGAGTGTTTTCTCTATATCTGTTTTTTGAAAGATTTTTCTTTATCAAAAGGCTGACATCAAAAACCGATTCCAACTTCATGAACAATATCGAAGACTTCATCAAGGCTGGGAAAATAGAGGCAGCGGCAGATTACTGCAAAACCCAGAACTCTCCTGAAGGAAGAATTTTAGAAAAAGGAATTTCAAGATTAGGACGTCCTGTTTCTGATATTGTAAGTGCTATGGAATCGCAGGCACAGGTAGAGGTTGCCAATATGGAAAAAAATCTGAACCTTTTGGCTGTAGTGCCAAGTATAGCACCCATGTTGGGCCTTTTAGGTACGGTAATCGGGATGATTATTGCCTTCTTTAATCTTTCCCATGCCACAGGATCTTTCTCTCCGAAAACACTTTCTGAAGGTATCTATACTGCTTTGGGGCAGACCGCTGTAGGTCTTGCTGTGGCAATTCCGGCTAACTTCTGCTATAATATTCTATTGACAAGGATTGATAAATTTGTCCTTAAAGCTCAGAATATGTCAGGAGAATTTTTAGACCTTATCAACAAACCTTTATAAATTTTCTTACGATGAAAATTCAAAGAAGAAATAAAGCAAATCCGGAATTCAGTTTAGCAGCGATGACAGACGTTATCCTGTTGATGCTGATTTTCTTTATGATCACCTCTTCAGCAGCCAATCAAAGCGCTATTGATGTGAATCTGCCGAAAGCCGGAGCCGTTGATGATAATATTCCGAATCCTGTGACAGTAAGTATCAAACCGGATGGTTCATTCTTTGTGGATGACAATCCTGTAAATAAAGGAGAACTGGAGAGGATTATTGTAGATAAATTGGCCAGCCAGACCAATAAATCATTCACGATAAGAGCAGACGAGAACACATTACATAAAGATGTAGTTTTTGTAATGGAAATTGCTGAGAAATATAAATTTAACATTGCCATTGCAACCGTTAAAGATAAATAACAGATCCGGATTTCCGGAAACAATTACGTTTTAAGATGAAAAGCTATACAGCAAACAGAAACGAAGAAAATAAAGATAGAGTAAAGAGCGCACTGCTTTCTATTCTTATCTGGGCTGCTATTTTGCTTTTTGTTTTTTTGTATAAATTAAAACCTGAACTGGACAAAGATCCTGAAGTGGTTACTACCATGCTGGTGAACTTCGGAGACAACAGAAATGGAAAGGGGATTGAAGAGCCAGCTGAACAGCCTGGAAGTCTTGCTGCTGCAACAGAAGAAGTAACACCAGTGCCTGCAGAAACTCCGGTTTCGGAAACAAAAACAGTTATAAAACCAGAACCAGCTCCTACTCCGGAACCAAAGAAAACTGAGGTTAAAGAGAAGGTCATTACAGGAAATAATTCAAAAGCTGCTTTTCCTAAAAAAGAGGAATCTAAAAAAGCTGAGAAAAAAGAAGCCACCAGCACGAGTGCTTCAAAAAACACAAAAAAATCAGGAGCAGCTACGGCAAACTCAAAAACAGGGAATGGAGACGGAAAAGGAAATGCTGCTATCGGAAACCTGATCAAAGGAAGAGGAACCAAAGCAGGAAGCCAGGGAACAGGTGAAGGAATTGGAAATGCAGGAGATCCTTTAGGTGGTGACGGAAACGGAGACAGTAAAGTAGGAATCGATAGAAAACTGGTAGGCTATATTCCCGGAACAATGGGAAGAGGAGGAGCACAGCCTTCTCACAGCTGCACGGCAAGCGGATCAATTACCATTGCTTATACTGTAGATAAAGCAGGAAATGTGGTTTCCGCAAGAAGAGCCGGAGGAATTTCAGATCCTTGTGTAGCATCTACATCTGTTGCCTGGGTTAAGAAGTATGTAAAGGCAGAGAAAGCCAATACTTCTTCCACCGGAACTTATAAAATTACATTCTAAAAATACAAAAGCACTTTATTCAAGTGCTTTTTTTAATTCATTTATTCTGTTGATAATTGGGAGAGCAAAGATTCCACTGGTCTGAAGATATAGCTCATAGAATGTCTTTGCTTTATCCTTAAAATCTTTGTTATTTTCATGTTTGCTGTTGAAATAGAAAAGATTTCCCAACATTTCATAATAATCTTTGTGATCTCTTTCCTGTCTTTCATTAACGATGGCAATCATCTGTTCCTTGGTTTTGGAAGCAACCTCTGTGAAACTCATCTTAAAGATATCTCTCATCAACGTATCAAAATCCAGTTCTTTCTGCATTAAACTTTCTTCAGGTTTATCCAGAATAAGTTTTTCCAATGCCTGGGTTAATTGGCGGATGAGTCTTAGGGTAAATTCTTTATCTGTGATCATAATGAATAGTTTTGTTGCTAGTTGCTAGTTGCTAGTTGCTAGTTGCTAGTTGCTGGTTGCGTTTATGTTCTCCAGTTTAATTGGACGTATTTTATAAAGTTATTGATTTTTCCTCCTAGGAGTTTATATTGTTCTGATTTTTCTTTAAAGCCTAAGCTTAAATCCGGATAGAGGCGATTGATTTTTGATAAGTGGCAAACTGTTTCATCACAACTTGCCTGAGAGTAAGTAAGAAATCTGATAAAGTCACCTTTGTAATTGTTTCTTCCATAACCTTCTGCAATGTTTGTAACAATGGAATCGGCAGATCGTCTCAACTGACTGCCCAATTCATATAATTCGTAGTTTGGCAGTTTGAGTGAAAGTGCATGTGTTTCAATAAACAACTCAAAAGCAATATTATAAATATCAAGTTTTTCGTAGCTCATTAATATCTTTTTTAACGATTAAAAAACCAGCAACTGTCAACCAGCAACTTTATTATTAAGCAAAGAATAAATATGCTAATGCAATTGCAGTGATAACACCGACTAAATCGGCCAGAAGCATAGCAATTACCGTGTATCTTGTATTCTTAACGGCTACGGCACCAAAGTATACTGCAATTACGTAAAATGTCGTATCTGAACTTCCCTGAAGTACCGCTGCCAGTTTTCCCTGGAAACTATCTGCCCCAAATGTTGACATCGTATCCACCATCATTCCTCTGGCTCCTGAACCAGATAAAGGCTTGATTAGGGCTGTCGGAAGTCCGTCCACAAATCTCGGGTCCATATTGGCAACGTTGGCCACCCATTTCATACCGTCAATGATTACATCGAATACACCGGAAGTTCTTAATAACGAAATCGCGATCAGCATTCCAACCAGATAAGGAATAATCTTAACACAGGTGGTGAAACCTTCTTTTGCACCCTCAATAAAAGCATCAAAAACGTTGATCTTTTTATAAACAGCTCCCAATACAATCGCAAGGAAAATAAATAGAATAAGGCCATTGCTTAATACTTTACTGAAATCATCCAATTCATCTTTACTCAATTGTACCAGATACAATACCAATAAAGCAATAAGGGCTGAAATTCCACCTACATAAGCGATTACTACCGGACGAAGAAGATTGATTTTCTGATACAAAGAAACGATGATCATTGCAGCCAGTGTAGCGGCAAAAGTGGCAATCATACAGGGCAGGAAAATATCTGTAGGGGTCTTTGATCCCATAGAGGCTCTGATGGCGATAATAGAGACCGGGATTAACGTCATTCCTCCGGCATGAAGACACAGGAACATAATCTGTGAATTGCTGGCGGTATCTTTATTGGGATTTAAGGTCTGGAGACTTTCCATTGCCTTAAGTCCAAAAGGAGTAGCAGCATTATCCAGTCCCAGAAGGTTAGCGCTGAAATTCATCAGCATATGCCCGAAAGCAGGGTGATTCTTGGGAATATCGGGAAATAATTTGGAGAAAAAGGGCTGAATCAGACGGCTTAGAAGGTTAATACCTCCTGCTTTTTCAGCAATACTCATGAATCCCATAAAAAGGGTCATGATTCCGATAAGACCAAGACAGATCTTCACCGCAGTTTCAGAGGTTCCGATGACTCCGTCAGCTTCCTGAATGCGATAAACATTTACATTCTGTTTTAAAGAATCTGTTTTATAGTGAATTCTGCTGTCTGCGAAATCATTCTTTTTCATCAGGCTGTCTCTTACAAGAGGAGAGAGGCTGTTCATACGCTGGGATGCAATCTTCACTGTATCACCTCCTTTTCCTACGACCATATCATTGAAGATGGTTTTGTAGTGACCTGACGATACGTATTTTATACTGGCAATGGCAATGGCAATGATAATGAAAGCCGACCAAATTCTGCTGAGAACCATCTGATTGATTTAATTGTTTAAACTTATCAAAAATACTTTAAACCACAAAAATAACTAAAGTCTTTTGTTTATCCGATGTGAAGGAAAAGTAATGATAACTTCTGATTTTAGAGTTTATAACGCAGAGTCCGCAAGGATTCTAATAGTGAAGCTTTTTTCGTTCACGAAGGCGTTAGCAATAAGCAAACAGCTACACTCAGAAAACATTGCTGAATGAAATGCCCTTGCGGACGAAAATAGGCATTGAGTTTTTATATTTTCTTAGCGTATTCGTTGCGTTAAAGAATAAAATTACTCTTCCAGATAAACAAGATGCCCTTCAAAATCATCATCAAGATTTTTCAGAACCTTTGCGTCATCCATTTTTTTGATTAATGCATTAACAAAGAAACTCTTTTCAAAAAACTGGCGGTGAATTCCGGGGAGAATTTCCATAAAATAATCCATTCCGATTTTGTTGTTATGGAGATCCATTTTGGTTTCCAAGGGTTCATTAGGGAAAAGTTCTTCGTGCATATCTGTTATTCTTTTGCAGAAATCCAGCGCTTTTTTAGGGGAAGAGATTTTGCAGCAGTACATCATAATGAAGCAGCACCAAAGCGCGTGTCTGAAAGCATTTCCAATTCCGTTATTGGAGGCTGTTTCAGGAAATTTTTTCTGTGCAATGGTAAATGCCTTTACCGTGGCATAAAAACTGAGTAAAGCGAAAAGAGGATGGGGAAGGACAAGTGATAAAAGACGGATAATCTTTTTAAAACTCATACTTCTGATGGTATTGAAAAATATCTTAAAAGTCCTCATAAATAAAAATCTCTCCCTAATTAGAGAGAGATTGTATTGTTTTTGTTACAGATACTATGCTTTTACAGCTAATAAATTGACTGTTTTGGCAACAGTATCCTGAATTTCAGTTCTTTTTACGATGAAATCTACAAATCCTTTTTCCTGTAAGAATTCTGATGTCTGGAATCCTTCCGGTAAATCTCTACCGATTGTTTCACGGATGACTCTTGGTCCTGCGAAACCGATCAGTGCTCCCGGCTCTGCCATAATGATATCGGCAGTCATTGCGAAAGAAGCTGTAATTCCTCCGAATGTAGGATCACAAAGGTAAGCGATGTATAAAAGGCCTGCTTCAGAAAGCTGAGCCAATTTAGCCTGAACTTTTGCAAGCTGCATCAACGAGTAAGTGGCTTCCTGCATTCTTGCTCCTCCGGACTGACAGATAATCATATACGGAAGTTTATGCTTGATACAGTAGTCTACTGCTCGTCTGATCTTTTCTCCCATTACAGAACCCAAAGATCCACCGATGAACGCAAAATCCATACAAGAAACTACCATTTCAGTTCCTTTTACGGTTCCTACAGCATTTCTGATAGAATCTGTAAGCTTAGTTTTAGCTTTTACTTCTTTCAAACGGTCTTTGTAAGGCTTTGTATCTTTGAAGTTTAAGATATCAATACTTTCAACATTGGCATCCAGTTCGGTAAATTTACCACCGTCAAAAAGGATGTCAAAAAATTCTGCACTTCCTATTCTCACATGAAATCCATCTTCAGGAGAAACATAGTTATTCCTCTTTAGTTCATCATGTTCCACTACTTTTCCGGATGGAGTCTGATGCCAAAGCCCTTTGGGAACGTCCTTTTTCTCATCAGTAGAAGTGGTAATGTTTTTTGCTTTTCTTTTAAACCAGTCGAATGCCATTTTTGTTTGTATTAATGTATAAATGTAAAATGCACCAATGTAAATGTATTTCTATGAATACTTTTTACATTGATACAAATTTACAGTTCTTATTTTAAAGTATTTACGTTATTTAAATCTTCAAATGCTTTCACCAATCTTGTAGAGAATGTTTCTTCACCTTTTCTTACCCAAACTCTTGGGTCGTAGAATTTCTTGTTAGGTTTTTCTTCTCCTTCAGGGTTTCCGATTTGAGCTCTTAAATATTCAATATTGTTAACCATATAATCTCTTACCCCTTCTGTGTAAGCAAACTGAAGGTCGGTGTCGATATTCATTTTGATTACTCCATAGTCGATAGCTTCTCTGATCTCTTCTAAAGTAGATCCTGAGCCTCCGTGGAATACGAAGTTGATAGGTTTAGCAGATGTTCCGAATTTTTCCTGAACATATTTCTGAGAATTGTCAAGGATTTTCGGGGTAAGAACTACGTTACCAGGCTTGTAAACTCCGTGTACGTTACCGAAGGCAGCAGCGATTGTGAAGTTATCAGAAATAGCTTTTAATTTTTCATAAGTATAAGCTACGTCTTCAGGCTGGGTATATAATTTAGAATTATCAACGTCTGAGTTGTCAACACCATCTTCTTCCCCTCCTGTAACCCCGATTTCTACTTCAAGAGTCATCTGAAGCTTTGCCATTCTCTCGAAATACTGAGCTGAAATCTCAAGATTTTCTTCTAAAGATTCTTCAGAAAGGTCTAACATGTGAGAAGAGTAAAGAGATTTTCCTGTCTGCTTGAAGAATTCTTCGTTAGCATCCATCAATCCGTCAATCCAGGGAAGTAATTTCTTTGCACAGTGGTCTGTGTGTAGAATTACCGTTGCTCCGTAAGCTTCAGCCAGAGTGTGAATATGCTTTGCACCGGCAATTGCTCCTAAGATTGCAGACTTTTGCCCGTCATTGTTTAATCCTTTCCCTGCATTAAAAGCAGCTCCTCCATTTGAAAACTGAATAATGACAGGAGCGTTTAATTTTGCTGCAGTTTCCATTGTAGCATTTACGTTGCTGGATCCAATTACGTTTACTGCAGGTAATGCAAATTTGTTTTCTTTAGCATACTGAAAGATATCAGTAACTAACTGACCTGTGGCAACTCCTGCCGGAAAAATTCTGCTCATGTTTTACTTTTTATTATAAATTTATTAGGTGTTTTAATTTCGTGTAAAGGTAATCATTTTTAAGAAATTACTAGTTTCTTTTATCTCGGCCCCAAAGAAGCTTCTGACGGATGGTTTCATAGAAACTCAAACTGTTGGGCTGCACCAGAAGAAGCTGGAATTTTGCCTTTTTAATGATGATTTCCTTGTCGGTTTCTATGTGTATCAGCCGGGAGTCTAAAGAAAGAGAGTATTGTGGTACACGGCTTTCCACCCTGAATTTTATTTCTACTTTATCATTTACTACTAAAGGTCTCACATTCAGATTGTGTGGAGCGATGGGAGTAATGACAAAATTTTCGTTATTGGGAGAAATGATTGGTCCTCCGCAGCTCAGAGAGTAAGCAGTAGAACCTGTAGGGGTTGAAATAATCACACCGTCACCCCAGAATACATTCAGAAACTCATCATTGATATAAGAATCTACTGTAATCATTGATGTTGTTTCTTTTCTGGAAACAGTAACGTCGTTTAGCGCATAAGGGAAAGCTCCTTCCAGTTTGGGCGAAACCACTTCAATTACAGCACGGCGGCTTGTTTTTACATCGCCTTTTAGAATGGAATCCAGTTCTTTAAAAGCTTCTTCTTTTGTGAAAAAGGCCAAAAATCCAAGTCTTCCTGTATTTACTCCTACCACCGGAATTTCAAGATCCTCAATGAAGGTTAAAGAATTTACAATTGTTCCGTCTCCACCGAAAGTGAAGAAAAGATCCACTTTTTTATCCAGAAGATCCTGCTTAGAATTGAAAGTTTCGAATATTTTTGAAAACTGAAGTGCTTCAGCCATTTCATCATACAGAACAGATTTTACATCTCTTGCTTCAAGTTCAGAGATAAACTTACTTAAATATAAAAAAGTATCAAGATCTTTTTTCTGAGAATATATGGCTGCCTTCATGTTATATTTCTATGAATTTTTGTAAAAAACCATAACGGTCTTTAAACAGATCGGATTTCTCATCAGAATAATATTTTTCAACAATTCTGTAATCGTACCGGTCAAATGTAGCATCTATCGAGGCCAGATTTTCATTACTGATCTTTATTGTGACCTGAACTACCTCCTCAGACATAAAGCTGATAAACCCTCCGTAAAACTTTGAGTTGTTGCTTTCTACAATATTGGTAATTTCCGTCATTGAATATTTTCTGGCCGGAGTTTCTACGGTAAGAATAGCTCCTGTTTCTGAAAACAAAGGATAACGGGAAAGGTCCTGAAAAACATCTTCACAGGTAATATACCCCAGATATTTTTCATTTTTATTAATCACAGGAATCACATTGGAGCTGAAAGTATAAAACAGACGGATGCTGTCCATAACATTGTTGTCCTCCAGAATCGCAAACCGTTCAATCTGGTGCTCCAGATCCTTCAGTGTTCCGCCATCTTCCTCATACAGAAAGTCCATTGCAATAGCTCCGTAGAAGTGATGAGATTTTTTGATGAAAACATGGGAATATCCGAAATCTTCCAATATGTTTCTGGCCGACTCTATGGAGTCAGAAAGGCTAAAACATGGAAAGTCTTTTGAGATATAGTCCTTGATAAACATTGTGCTAATTTATAAAAAATTAAACGAAACTTTTTCTGAAAACCCGACTTTTTTTAAGATGAAACAAAAAAAATGCCGTCAAAATTTGTTTGTAAAAAAAAATAAAGTACCTTTGTCGCCTTTCATTTTTACTTTTTATTAGATTTATTTCAAACTGCACTGTCTACTAAGGACATATGCAGTTTTTTTATTTTAATGCTTTTGCAAATTCCCACATCACAATTCCGGCGCACACACTTACATTAAGAGAATGTTTTGTTCCAAGCTGTGGAATTTCTAAAAATACATCAATATTTGGAAGCACCTCATCACTGATTCCCTCTACTTCGTTTCCTAAAATCAAAGCATATTTTTTTGACCGCTCAATGGTAAAATCCGTAATAAGCTGGCTGCCGGTAGTCTGCTCAATCCCGATGATTTCGTACCCGTTGCTTTTCAGATCAGCAATGGCTGTATTGGTTTCAGTTTCATGAGACCAGTCTACGCTTTCCGTTGCTCCCAATGCCGCTTTATGAATTTCACGGTGGGGTGGCTGTGGTGTAATTCCGCAAAGGATTATTTTTTCAACTAAAAAAGCGTCTGCCGTTCTGAAGGCTGCCCCCACATTGTGCATGCTTCTGATATTATCTAAAATGATGACCAACGGAATTTTTTCAGCCTTCTTAAATGTTTCTACATCTATTCTGTTCAGTTCTTCCAGTTTTAGTTTCTGTACCAATTGTATATTATTTGTGAGATTATTTTTTTTCTTTTTGCTGATGTTTGTCTTTGCTATTTTTATAAGTATTAAGACATTTTCCGTTATCTTAATTCAAAAGTAGTAAATAGTTTTTTGGGTTCAAAATATAGACAAAAACATTTAGACAAGGTTTTATTTTCTGCTCGTAATCTGATGAACATTCTTCTCAATATTCTGAGCTAAGGCCTCCATTGGAATATCATTTTCATCATTGTTGAAAGGGTCTTCAATTTCTTCTGCAATAAGCTCAAGACTCATCAAAACATAATAGACAAAAACAGTAAGCGGAATCATAAAAAGCCCAATCGTAATAACGTAAGCAATGGGCAGCGCAAAAACATACAGAATAATGAATTTCTTGATGAAAGAAGAATAAGAATAAGGAATCGGAGTGTTTTTGATTCTTTCACAGCCTCCACAAACATCCAGAAAGCCTGAAAGCTGGGTATCTAAATACAGCATTTCCACTTCAGAAATTTTCCCTTCTTTTTTTAATTGATTCAGTTTATGGCTTAACAGGATAATTATTTCGCTTGGACCATGGTTTTTTAAAGAACGTTCAATTTCAGAAAAATCTTCATCCAAAGCGAGCCTTGTAGACTCTTTGGAAAGATGTTTGGCCAAAAAGTGGGGGAAGAATTTTAAATATCTGGAAATCTGCTCCATATCCTGACGGTTGTCACCAAGAATTGTATTGATTTTTATGGCAAAGTTTCTGGTATCGTTGACCAGTTTTCCCCAAAGTTTTCGTCCTTCCCACCATCTGTCATAAGCGGTATTGGTCCTGAAAACCAATAAAAGCGAAAGAACAAAGCCCAGCAGAGAATGAATCATCCCTACATTACTTACCCCTGATTTTGTTGTAAGGTGCAGATATTCGACTTCCAGATACTGAATTCCCCAGGAGTACAATCCCACAAGAATCATACTCGGGAAAAGAATTTTTAAGGTATCACTTTTGTGTAAACTGAAAAGGATTTTAATGAAATGTTTGGTATTGTAGACTCTCATAAATTCACTTATTACCACAAATATAAATTTTTCATCTGAGCTTTGCTAATAAAGTATGGAAGTCTGAAGCTATTGAAGCAGATGATGTCTAAGTTTTCTGTAAAAAGATTTTATGGATTGATCTACAGGCGTTTGCAGGCAAATCTTAACTCCCGGCATCGTTCCCCCAGCTTCCGGCTCTTTTAATCTTATTTTCTCAGGTTTTAAAAAAACACTATTTTTATTTCGCATTAAATACAAAATACATGATCCTCGAAAACGTAGATATTGTAAATGATATCAGTAAAGAAGATTTTCAGAAAAATTATTTTAAAAAGCAGAAACCTCTTTTGATTAAGAATTTTGCCAGCCGATGGGACGCTTTTGATAAATGGAATCTTGCCTATATCAAAGAAAAGGCAGGAGATCAGGAAGTTCCGTTGTATGACAACAAACCGGCTGATGCTTCCAAAAGTTCCGATGCTCCGGTTACCCGTATGAAAATGAAGGACTATATTGATACCATCAAAAGCAAACCTTCAGATCTGCGAATTTTCTTTTATATCATTACGGACAGGCTTCCTGAGCTGCTTAAAAACTTCACTTATCCTGATCTTGGAATAAAGTTCTTTAAAAGGCTTCCTACATTATTTTTCGGGGGAAGTGAGGCACATGTTTTAATGCATTATGATGTGGATCTTGGTGATTTTATGCATATTCATTTCGAAGGAAAGAAACGAATTTTATTATTTGACCAGAAACAGTCTTCGTTTTTATATAAAGTGCCTTTGTCTGTACACACCGTTTACGAGATCGATTATGAAAATCCGGATTACGAAAAGTTTCCGGCACTGAAATATGCCAGGGGATACGAAATTTTCATGGAGCATGGCGACGCCCTCTTTATTCCAGGTGCATTCTGGCATTTCAACAGATATCTGGAGCCTGGCTTTTCTCTTTCACTAAGAGCGCTTCCCAATAAACCCAATGTTTTTGCCAGTATGCTGTACCATGTCTTTATTATGAGGTATACGGATAAGCTGATGCGAAAACTTTTCAAAGCCAAATGGGTAAATTACAAACAGAAATGGGCCTATAGGAAAAGTTCAGAGGCTTTGGAAAAACATATGAAAGCAGGAAAATAAAGGAAGGAAGAAGGAGGCTGGAAGCTGGAAGATTGTTTACGGCCTATTATCAACAGATTACCTTTTATTTAAAGGTGATCAGTAGTTAAACGACCAATATAAACTTCCATCACCCATCTTCAAACTTCACGCCTATTTATTAATAAGCCCGAAGATCGTTGCATCCACGAATTTTCCTTTTTCAAAAAAATAATCTTTCAACGTTCCTTCTTTGCTGAAATTTAAAGAAGACAGCAGCCTTTCGGAAGAAATATTGGAAGGGTCTATGAAAGCATCTACACGGTGAAGCCGCAGGGCTTCAAATCCATAGGTTAAAATGGGAAGAATGGCTTCTTTCATATAGGATTGCTGCCAGAATTTGGGATTAAGTTCATAACCAATTTCAGCGCGGAAATGCTCTTTGTGCCAGTTGTGATAGCCGCAGGTTCCGATAACTTTTCCATTGGATTTCAGCTCCAGAGCCCATCTTAAACCCTTTCCTTGCTCGAATTCACTGTTAAAATGCCTGATAATATGTATTGAGTCTTCTTCTGTTTTGAAGGTTTCCAGATCATAATATTCCATAACTTCATCCAGAGAAAAATATTCAAACAGGTCCTGGGTATCATTAAAAGTTAGCTGGCGTAAAATAAGCCTTTCAGTCTCTAAGACAGGAAATTCCATAAATAATGTGATTTGATGGGTGAAAAATACAATTAATTACTGATAAAGAAAAGCCGGGAAGATTAACCTGCAAACAATTCCCTCACCCTGAATTTATTTTTTTAAATTTGGGGTTCATTTTTTACTATGGCAAAAACGAAGAAGGAAACTCCGCTAATGACTCAGTATAATACCATCAAGGGTAAATATCCGGATGCGCTTTTACTTTTCAGAGTGGGAGACTTTTATGAAACTTTTGGGCAGGATGCCGTGAAAACATCCCAGATTCTGGGTATTGTTCTTACCAAAAGAAATAATGGAGAAGGCAGTGTAGAACTTGCAGGATTTCCACATCATTCCATAGATTCTTATCTTCCCAAGCTGGTAAGAGCAGGAATGAGGGTAGCCATCTGCGATCAGCTGGAGGACCCTAAGATGGTGAAAGGAATTGTGAAACGTGGTGTCACTGAGCTGGTTACTCCGGGAGTTACTTTCAATGATCAGGTTTTGAATTCTAAAAAGAACAACTTCCTTCTATCATTACACAAAGAAAAAGAGAAGTATGGGATTGCTTTAGTGGATATTTCTACAGGAGAGTTTCTGGTAAGTGAAGGAAACCTGGAAAAGCTTCTGCATATTATCAATACCTTTGATCCGAGTGAGATTATTTTCCAGAGAAGCACACAGATTCCGGAACAGATCAAAAATAAAAATGCCTTTAAGCTTGAAGACTGGGCTTTCCAGTATAATTTTGCCTGCGAAAAACTGACCAATCACTTTAAAACCAATTCTTTAAAAGGTTTTGGTGTGGAAAATCTTCCCTTGGCGATTACAGCTGCAGGAGCTATTTTTGCGTATCTCGTAGAAGATACCCATCATAATCTGCTTGCCCATATTACCAAACTGCAGATCATTCCGCAGGAAGATTATCTGATGATGGATAATTTCACCCTGAGAAATCTTGAAATCGTTTATCCAAGCAATCCACAAGGGAAATCTCTGCTGGATATCATTGATAAGACTTCTACTCCAATGGGAGGAAGATTATTGAGAAGGAGAATCATTCTTCCTTTAAAATCTGTGTACGAGATTATGAGAAGACTTTCCCTGATTGACTTTTTAAACGAAAATGATGCTCTTAAATATGAAATCTGCCAGCTTTTAAAATCCATTTCTGATCTTGACAGATTGATGGGAAAACTGGCTGCAGAGAAAATTTCACCTAAAGAACTGGGATATTTACGCCAAAGTTTAATTAATATTCATAAAATCAAGGCGTTATTGCACCCTTATGCAGATGTGCTGGCTTGGTTAGATCCTTTATTTGATCTTGAAGAACTGATTAAATTTTTGCAGAATCACCTTAATGAAGAGCTTCCGGTAAGTATTGCGAAAGGAAATATCATTAAAGAAGGGGTTTCTGAAGAGCTTGACAAATTGAGAAACCTTCAGAGCAAAGGACGGGGTTTCCTGGATGAAATGTGCCAGAGAGAGATTGAAAGAACAGGGATCACCAGCCTTAAAATTGATTTTAACAATGTTTTCGGTTACTATATTGAAGTCAGGAATACCCATAAAGATAAAGTCCCTGATGACTGGGTGAGAAAGCAGACCTTAGTAAATGCTGAAAGATACATTACCGAAGAACTGAAGGAATACGAAAATCAGATCTTAGGAGCCGAAGAAAAAATAGGCGTTCTGGAAACTTCCCTATATAGAAATGTATGTGCGGAAACCATGGTTTATATTGATCAGATTCAAGGGAATTCCAATATCATTGCCCAACTTGATGTGGCTGCAGGATTGTCTGAACTGGCTGTTTCTGAGAGTTATACAAAGCCTGTTCTGAATGACGGCTATGCTATAGATTTAAAAGAAGCCAGACACCCGATTATAGAAAATGCCCTTCCGCTAGGAGAAAAATACATCCCGAATGACATATTCCTGGATAAAGATTCCCAGCAGATTATCATGGTAACAGGACCTAACATGGCGGGTAAATCGGCAATCCTGCGTCAGACAGCTATTGTATGCCTTTTGGCTCAGATCGGAAGTTTTGTGCCTGCAAAACATGCGGAGATCGGATTGCTGGATAAAATCTTTACAAGGGTAGGAGCTACCGATAATATCTCTGCCGGAGAATCTACTTTTATGGTGGAAATGAACGAGGCAGCCAATATTTTGAATAATATTTCAGAACGAAGCCTGATCTTATTGGATGAAATCGGCCGTGGAACTTCCACGTATGACGGGGTTTCTATTGCATGGGCCATTGCAGAATATCTTCACCAGCATCCAACGCAGGCTAAAACTCTATTTGCAACGCATTATCATGAACTGAATGAAATGACAGTGAATTTCGAAAGGGTGAAAAATTTCCACGTTTCTATTCAGGAAAACAAAGGGAATATTATTTTCCTGAGAAAATTAGTTCCGGGTGGAAGCGAGCACAGCTTTGGTATTCATGTGGCAAAACTGGCCGGAATGCCTGCCAAAGTGGTCAACAGAGCGAATGAGATTCTTAAAACTCTTGAAGCAAGCAGAACGCAGGGAAGCGGTAGTACTTCTGAGAGTATCAAAAGAGTGACTGAGGAAAATATGCAGCTTTCATTCTTTCAGCTGGATGATCCTGTTCTGGAGAATATCCGTGAAGAACTGACGAAAATAGATATCAATACTTTGACACCCATTGAAGCTTTAATGAAGCTGAATGCGATAAAAAAAATGATTGGAGGATAATCCAATCATTTTTTTACGGTTATTCTGTATTAGCAGCAAAATCCATCCTGCATCCCCGGAACTCCATACCGTTCTTCTCCGGTATGAGGATCTGTACAGCTTATTACTCTTGGGCAGACAGGCCTGTTAGCGCCGCCGCTGATTTTTTTCAGCTCCATTTTGTTTAATTTTCTTTTCTGAATGTTTGATTTTTTCATGGTAATTTAGTTTTTGATTCAACCCAAATATACAAAATCATTCATATAATTCTATTCATCGTGATAAAATTAACACAATATATTAATGGAAATAAAAAGAGTGCTTTAAGCGTTTACCTGTATTACAATGATTATTTCGTAAGTATACATTTCAATATTTGTAATACCCGTTCCTGCCTTTATTACAGCACGTTTTGAAATTGTTTGTGTTTATTCATAAAAATATATAAAGGTTCCCCATTCAGTACTTCCGGCTCCGGTAGTAGCTATCTATCCGAATGATGGATCAGAATATTATGTACAGGATGTCTTAAATGCTCTGTCTGATGAAGGGAGAAATGTAAAACGACGGAAACTGCAGGCATAAGGTGTACAATCAAAGTAAAGAAATAATATATTTGCTCTTATAAAAATAAAATTAGCGTTCCTTAAATACCAATTTTTTATGCCTTAATCCCAACTTGAAATGAAACTCCAATTCAGTCTGAAATATCTTATTTTTTCTCTATTTATTTTTCTTGTAGAAGTGCTGATTGCCACCAAACTAAGTAATATTTTTTTCGTGAGAGCTTATCTCGGAGATGTGATTGTGGTGATGCTTCTTTACACGTTTGTAAAGAGTTTTGTAAAAATGAATGATCAGAAACTGATTCTGGGAATTCTGATTTTTTCATTAATGGTAGAATTTGCTCAGTATTTCAATATTGCAGAAAAACTAGGCTTCCGTCCTGGAAGCCTGATTTATATTGTTATTGGAAATTCTTTCTCGTGGATAGATAATCTGTGCTACGCTGTAGGATGTCTGATTCTCTATCTTATCGTAAGAATGACAAACCGTGATGGCTTAACCTCAACCCCTAATCCCTGATCCCTAAAACCTATTCTCTATCTCCCAAAACTATCATATTTATCTTCCGCATATTTGGTAAAACGGTTCAGTAAAGCCACATTTTCCTTTTCCATAGGCGAAAGATCATTATCCACATTGCTGGAAACAGGAATATACCAGTCTGTTTGCTCAAAGAAATTCCTGTAGGTTTCTTTTTTAAAGGAATATCCATGTCTTGCAAATACTGAGTTTTTGATGATCTCAAGATCCAGCTTTCTTAAGTTTTTAAGGTCTTTTTCCGTAAGCTTTTGCTTCGATGCATTCAGTTTAAAGATGGCTTCCGATGCGAAACGGTTTTTAGTCGTTTTATAGCTTTCCGTTTTTCCGGTTTCTTCATCTGTATATTTTTCGGTAAATTCTTTGGAATTTGACCAGTCTACCAGATCAGAATCCTTATCCAGCATGAAATTCGGATTGTAAACAAACTCTTTTTTAGTCAGTTTAAGTGTTTTTGAAGGAGCTTTAACACTTGTTTTATCAAAGGCATTCCACTTTCCGGTTAAGCTGTCACCTTTTAGTTTTACTTCAAACCTTCCGTCTGTTTTGTCATTGCCGGGTTCATCCAGAACAAAAGAAGCGGTTGATTCATTGAAAACTCCTCTGAACGGACGCTGGTTACCATTAACGATACTTTGTCCGTAAACACTGTCTTTGGTGATTCTGTTGATCTTTAAAGAAATTCTTTTGTAGTTACTGACATCATATTCTGAGCCATCGGTTGGGTCAACAACCTTTTCCATTCCGGCAAATTCACCGGTATAAATTCCGTAATATTCTTTGTGAACCTCGGGGATTACCAGAGAGTCCTTCTTTGCGGTCAGAGAATCTTTTCCCGATTCAGTAATCTTTCCCTCTTTTTTACAGCTTAACAGAGAAACTGTCAGCAATGAAATCAGGGTATAATTTAGAATTTTCATATAAGTTTTTTTGTGATTAAATATTCAATAATAAGGATGTTGGGAATCCAGCCCAGCCAGGCAATGATCTGATAAACGTCCATCGGGTTGGGATGAAATAAATATACAATAATTACCTTCCACATTCTCAGGGTAATAGCAGATAATGTAAAAGCAAAGCTCCGCCACATCCATTGTTTGTGTTCTTTGAACATTTTCTGTCTGGCCAGCTGATAAGCTTTCAACGTTGAAAACCACCATAAAAAGCCTAAAATAACGAAGGAAATCTTTGACAGAAGGCCTCCGTTGGCAAAAATACCCATATAAATACCTGAAGGTGCAGCAAAGATCAGAATGAGAATAATATATACTTTTCCCATATTCCGATGGAAGTTTTTGAGTCCAAAATCTTTTCTCAATATAGCCAGAAAGCCCGAAAGAAGTACAAAAATACCCGTATAAACATGAGTATAGAAAAACGAAAGATATTCCGGCTTTTCTGTTACTTCCGTCTGTTTGATCATCAGAAAACTCACTTCAGGATTAAAGGGAATATATTCTAAGGTGATTTTCAGCATCAGCCAAAAGAAATATCCGAACCCTAAAACTAAAAGGGTTTTAAAAAAAGAAGAGATATTTCTTTTGGCAGAGAGCATTGTCTGTTTTAATTTAAATACTGACGCTTTAGAGTATTATTTATTTTCAAAGAAATCAATCACTAATTCATTAAACAATTCCGGTTTTTCTTCAGGAACATAATGGCTTGAATTAGGTATAATAGCCAATTGCCCATTGGGTATCGATTCTGCTATTTTTACAGTATGCTCTGTTTTTATAAGGTCTTTATCACCCGCAATAATCAATGATGGGCACTGAATTTTTTTAAGATCTTCATATTGCCAGTTTGGATATTTCAAATCAAGATTCAAAAGGTCTATAAAAACATCATTTTTATGGTCTTTATTCTCTTTAATAAGACTTAAGAGCATTTCTTTTATGGATTTTAACTCATCATCTTTAACTCCTTCCGGATAAATATTGGCTCCTGAACAGGCAATTTTGTCTACCATTTCGGGGTATTTCATGGCCATAGACAGTGCGAGAATTCCTCCGTCACTCCAACCCAGAATTTTTGTTTTTTTGATGTTCAGTTTCTCTAAAAATTGCTTAAGATCCTCTGTCTGAATGTCAAAAGTAAGTTCTTTTGTTTTGTCATACGTAGATCTTCCTCTTTCGCGGCAATCGACAATAATCACTTTATATTTTTTAGCAAATGTATCCTTCTGGTTCATAAAGGCACTGATAGACTGGCCATTGCCATGAAGCATAAGAACCGGCTCGCCTTCTCCATATACTTCATAGTATAATTTAATGCCATTAACATCCATAAATTTTCCTTCCGGCATTGCTCCGATAATACCACGACCTTTGATCAACAAGGACTTTCTGCCACTGAATGGTTTGTAATCCGAAGTTTCAATGGTAAAATGCTTTACGTGCTTTATGTTCTGAAAATGGATTCCTTCAAACCAGCCATTTGAAGAGGCAATCTCTTTTTCAAAATCTGAGTTTTCCAGCGGAACTTCAGTCCATTTTTTTGACTTTCCATCATTGACTTCCAGCTTAAAATCGTCAAAATAGAAATCCCCGTTACTTTGTGCAAAAGCTCCAATATTCATGGTTTTCGCAGATGAATTGATGGTTCCCTTTATTTCGTAGGTCTTCCATTCATGGGTTACTTGGATTCCATAATATTGGTTTTCAAAGAAACTAGTAGACTCGTCTTTATTGTCTATTCTGCACCATAGCCCGCAATTGGAACCATTATCCTCATTATCTTTTCTGATTTTTGCAGTTATACGGAAGTTCCAATTCTGTTTATGCTCTATATTGACAGCTTGTGTGAATGATGTCCAGTCAGAGACAATTGTTTTTTCCTGGCTGTATCCTAAAAAGAACCAGAGTAAAAGAAAGAAACCGAAATTTTTTTTCATGTATTTAGTTTTTATTAAAAGTAATAATTTTTTTACAAGCTGTTGAGATCCTGTGCAATCAGCCATCCTTCACTCCAGCAAGCCTGGAAATTGAATCCTCCCGTCACGGCATCGATATTCAAAACTTCTCCGGCAATATAGAAATTAGGAAGTAATTTGGAAGACATGTTTTTAAAGTTAATTTCCTTTAAATCAACGCCTCCGGCGGTTACAAACTCGTCTTTAAATGTCGATTTCCCGGTTACCTGAAACTTCTTTTGGCAAAGATTTTCCAGAACTTTCTGCATTTCTTTTCCGGAAATATTAGCTACCTGTTTGTTGAGATCGACCTTTGAGATCTCTAAAATTTTCTGCCAGAATCGGTTGGTAATATCAAAGATCTTAGATTGCCCGATCGTTTTTTTAGGATTGCTTTGCTTGAAATTCTGGAACATTTCTTCCGCTTCATCTATATCTATGGAAATAAAATTAACTTCAATTTCAAAGTTGTATTTCAGCTTTGCCAGGCTTATCGCTTCCCACGCAGAGATTTTCAGAACAGCCGGTCCGGAAAGACCCCAATGCGTAATAAGCAAGGGTCCGCTTTCTTCTGTTTTAAGCTTTGGAATTGAAATACCAGCGTTTTCAAAACTGGTTCCAGGAAGATCTTTCAGCAATTCATCTTTAATATTGAATGTAAAAAGGGAAGGAACAAGGTCTACAATCTTATGACCCAGATTTTCGATAATTTTCAACGATTTTGGAGAACTTCCGGTTGTGTAAACAATATAATCTGCTTCCAAATCTCCGGAATTGGTTTTCACAATATACTTTGTATCCTGTTTTTCAATCTCTTTTACCGTACATTTTGTCTTTACTGATATATTTTTCTTTTGAGTTTCGTTCAGAAAAGTATTGATGATGGTCTGGGAAGAATTACTTTCAGGAAAAGTTCTGTTATCATTTTCAATTTTCAAAGGAACGTTACGCTGATCGAACCATTCCATTGTATCACCGGGCTGAAATTTAGTAAAGACACTTAGCAGTTCCTTGTTTCCACGGGGATAAAACTGAACAAGTTCCCTTGGATCAAAGCATGCGTGAGTCACATTGCATCGTCCGCCTCCGGAAATTTTAACTTTCTGAAGGACATCTGAGTTCTGCTCTAAAATCGTAATTGTATATTTCTTTTCGTCAAGATTAGATGCGCAGAAAAAGCCCGCAGCACCGCCTCCGATAATGATGATCTGTTTCATGTATATGTAATCCTATGCGGAAGATTATTTTTTCAAAAGTACAATTTTTATAAACCATCTTATTTGAGTATTTTTGAAGATTATTATTTTATAATACCCAAAAACGATTTTCAAATGATTTTCTACCATAAATTTGAAGTAAGATGGAGCGATCTTGATGCCAACAAGCACTTAGCCAATTCATCATATGTACAATATTGTGCACAAGCCAGAATGGCTTTTATGACTAAAGAAAAAATGGGAGTTACCCAGCTGAGCAGATGGGGAATAGGCCCGGTAATCCTGCATGAAAGATATTCTTTCTTCAAAGAAATCTATGCAGATCAGATTGTTATTGTAAGTGTTGAAATAGACGGATGTGCAGAGGATTCTTCCATCTACCGTTTCGTACACAAATTCTATACTCCGGACGGAATGCACTGCGCTACAGCGGAAGCTACAGGGGTATGGATTGATATGATGCTTAGAAAAATGACCACTCCACCGGATGATGTAGTGGAAGCAATGAATAAATATAAAACCCCGGACACTGTTATATTATCGAAAGAAGACTTCAAGAAGTTTCCTTTCCACCCACACAATATTGACCCGGCAGAAATTAATATATAAAATGATGAATGATGGTTGATGCAGAATAAAAATCTGTATTCATGAATATCGATTATCATTTATCAATCATCACTTATAAAAAGAAATTTATGTTTGAAGATAAATCACAGGAGCTGACGCCCATTTCAAAATTAGGAGAGTTTGGTCTTATTAAACATTTGACAGAGTATTTTCCGTTATCCAATGAATCTTCAGAACTTGGAGTAGGAGATGATGCGGCAGTCATTAATCCCGGCAACAAAAAAGTAGTTCTTACAACAGATGTACTGGCGGAAGGAGTACATTTTAACCTGGGGTATGTTCCTTTAAAGCATTTAGGTTATAAAGCGGTGGTTGTGAACCTAAGCGATATTGCTGCGATGAATGCAACACCTACACAGATATTGGTTTCCCTTGCGGTATCCAACCGTTTTCCGGTAGAAGCTTTAGAGGAAATTTATTCCGGAATTCAGGCAGCATGTGGAAGATATAAAGTAGATCTGATAGGAGGAGATACCACAAGTTCCAATTCTGGGCTGGTCATGAGCATTACGGCTGTAGGAATTGAAAATGAAGAAAATATCGTAAAAAGAAGCGGAGCAAAACCAAACGATCTTCTTGTAGTAACAGGAGATTTAGGCGGAGCCTATATGGGTTTACAGATTCTGGAAAGAGAGCACGCTGTTTATCTTGCTGATCCGAATATGCAGCCTGAAATGGAAGGCTATGATTATATCCTTGAAAGGCAGCTGAAGCCTGAAGCCAGAACCGATGTTAAAACAATTCTGGAAGAGTTGGATATTAAACCAACGTCTATGATTGATATTTCAGATGGTCTGGCTTCCGAAATCCTTCACCTTTCAGATCAGTCAAAGGTAGGTTTCAGATTGTATGAAGAGAAAGTTCCATTGGATAATCTTACCATCTCTACGGCAGATGAAATGAATTTAAATCCGGTAATGACTGCTTTAAGCGGTGGTGAAGATTATGAACTTCTGTTCACTATTTCACCGAATGATTTTGATAAAATTAAAAACCATCCGGATTTTACCATTATAGGACATGCCGTAGAAAAAGAAGATGGAAACTTTATGGTGGCAAGAGGATCCAACCAGCTGGTAGCGCTCACCGCTCAGGGATGGGATGCTTTTTTAAACCAATAAATCCGAAAAATTATATTTAATTTTAAATATTGTAAGAGAACCGCAGCATTTTTTTGCTGTGGTTTTTGTTTCCAGTTAATTATTTTACACTTTAGTGATGACTACGCCTGAAAAAGAAATTCCTGTTCACCATCTGACCTCTGAAGAATTTCAGATGAGTACACTGAGTGCAGCAGGTCCTGAAAACTTTCATGATGTTCACCGGCATAATTTTTTTGAAATTATCTGGTTCAGACAAGTGTATGAAAACAGCTGCTTAGAACTGGATTTTGAAAGCTATCAACTTGAAAACAATCAGATCTGCATCATTGCACCCGGACAGGCATTCAATATGAAACTGGAAGGAGAGGAAGGCTATGCAATGGCAATAAGCAGAGAAATTTTCAACGAAGCATGTGAAATCGAATCAGTACTTAACGGAGGTGAGATTCCCTTTTTTTTAAATCCGGAAAATGAAAAAACCTGCAGTACCATCATATCACTGATGGAGCAGGAATATAAAGCCGCTTCCAGGACAGACCTTTTAAAGGCCTATCTGAAGGCATTTTGCATCATCATCGGAGAGCAGATTATCCCTCAGGAACCTTTACTGAATGACCGCCAGCGTATTCAGGAACTGGTAGGACTTATTGACAGACACTATATAGTGCATAAAGAGACGGGTTTCTATGCTGATCAGTTAAAGATAAGTACCCATCATCTTAATGATATTGTGCGCCATCTGAGAGGAACAACTGTAAAAAAGTTGATTTCTCAGCGTATTACCCTTGAGGCTAAAAGAGAGCTTAGCTTTGGAGCGCTCACGGTGAAGGAAATTGCTTTTAAACTCGGGTTTAACGATGCTTCATATTTTTCAAGGTTTTTTAAGAAACATACGGGTCAGAATCCTGATAATTTTAAGAATAATGAAAAAAGATAATCCTCAATATTTACCATAATAATAGGGTTAAATTAATATTTTCATCTTTTATTGCATTTTTAATCTTCAGTTTGTCCTATACTTTCTTCAATTCTTTTATTGAAATACGATTGTTTTTACAGCAATTTTGCAGCTGAAAAAACGCCTGCAAAGGCTTATTGTGATTTATGAAGAAGAATTTAAGTATTGTAGTGTTTATTCTTGCACTGCTCAACACGCTGGAGTCGTTAAGTATAGATCTTTATCTTCCCGCTTTCCCAAGTATGGCCGAAATCTTTAAGACGGATATCGGGCATATTCAGATATCTATTTCGGTATTCTTTGCCGGATTTGCTTTCGGACAGCTTTTATGGGGACCTTTATCGGACAAAAAAGGAAGGAAACCCATGTTGTACTGTGGGCTTTTACTTTTCATTATAGGAGCTACAGCCATCTATTTTACATCGGATATTTATGTATTATGGGCGATGCGTTTTCTGCAGGCGTTCGGAGGAAGCGCCGGGATTGTGATAGGAAGAGCAATCATTATAGACCTGTATGATAAGCATAAAGCAGTCACTATCTTTTCGCAACAGTCGCAGATCAGTGGAATTGCACCCATTGCAGCCCCATTACTGGGAAGTGTATTTCTTAAATTCTGGGGCTGGAACAGTTCTTTTGCTTTTTTATGCATCATGGGACTGATCACATTTTTCATGGTCTACAAATATGTACCGGAAACCAATACCAGAATTAACCTTTCTGATGATGAGATACTGGATGAAAAAGGATTAAAAGACCAGTTGAAAATGATCATCTCCAACAGAGATTTTATCAACAGTACGATGGTAGGAAGTATTGCGTTTGCTTCTTTGATTATTTACATCTCCAATGCTCCGTTTTTATTCATGGAGATCCATGGGTTTTCGAGCAGTACATTCAGTTTCATTTTTGCCTTCAACTCATTGGCCTTGATAACGGCTGCTTATATTACGCCCAAACTGATCAAAAGAATAAGCAATGCCACCCTTTTATTCGCTGCTACCATTGTTTTACTGATCGTATGTACACTTCATATTCTGATTGCTGCTGAAAACCTTTCTGTAGGATTGGAAATTGCTATGCTGTATCTGTCATTACTGGCTATTGGTATTTTGTTTCCCATCACGTCAGCCCATGCCTTATCACCCTTCAAGGAAGGAAGGGGAACAGCTGCGGCATTACTTGGTTTTATGCAGCTGATGGTTACATTTTTAATGTCAGCACTGCTAGGTTTTTTGGAAGCAGATTCTATTATTCCGATGGTGATAACCCGTTCTGCAATGGCATTGATTGCAGTGTGGTTTGGGTATCATATTGTTAAGAAAACAAATAAGAGTAAAAAATAAATTGAAAATATAAAGAAATAAAAAAAATGTATTAGTAATAAATGATGTTTGATGACTTTCATTCAAACGAACTTTATTGTCATATGAGGTTACAGGAATTGATGAAAGAGATGTTTTCATGAGCCGCCGGAAGAAGAGGAGGTTTTAGTATTTTCACGTATTATGCTACGCATATATTATTTTGAAAATATTTCCCTCCTATAAGATATTTTTATTTAATTTCACGATATAAAAACACAAATAAAATAAAACCAACAGATGAAAACAAATTACTATCTCCACCAACAAATCTCATAGTGGGAATTTTTCAGGATTTTCATATCCACAGATTTCACGAATTTTTCGGGACAAGATACTTATAATTTTGGTAATAAAAATAAATAATACCAAAGAATAAGGATATTTTAAATTAGAATTGCCATGAAATTCGACAATGATGTAAATTTAAAATATTCTGCAGATCTTATGAGTTGAAGCCATTAATGAAGCCTTAACTTTGAAGATTTCAGACATTTTATACACATAGGATAGCTGTTCCGAAATCAGATAATGCGTATCAGTCTAAAAATAGAGAATTGTTGACTCTTCTTGTTTCATCCCTAATGATCAATATTAGTGGAGAGACTTTTATCATTTATTTAATAGAAACTTTTTCTTTTTAGTGTTCAGATTGTAACCAATTTGAATTATTACTAGTAAAAAAAACCATCTGAATTACTACTTAATTCTCTAAGAGAAAAATACATATTATAATTTAATTATCAACAAAAACACATATAATGAAAAAAATGCTATTATTGGCTTTAGCCTCTTTTTACAATTTTTATTTTTCCCAATCCTGGAATATAACCGGAAATTCGGGCACAAATCCTCCGACCAATTTTATAGGCACAATTGATGATAAAGACCTTGTCTTTAAAACTAATAACATGGAAAGGCTGAGGTTTCTTTCAGGTCCCTATGGTAACGGTATTTTGATAGGAAATATTAATGCAACAGGGACGGCAAGTGGAAGATTGGAAATTTCGAGTGTGCTTTGTGATCATTGTGCATCTAACTGGTCTACAGCGTCTGATATTGTAATCAGGAATCTGAACAGTAGAAATATGGAGTTCCATATGCCAAACAATAATGCAGTTGATCCTAATTCGGATGTAACTACTCCTAACTCATCGGGAATTACAAAAATAAAATTTTCAGATAGTGTTCATAAAAGTAATCTTGTTGTATTCAATACAGGAAAAGTAACAGTAGGTACAGATCAGTATGATAATGACCCTAATTATATTTTCTATGTAAGAAAAGGGATAAAGGCAGAACAAGTCAAAGTTGAAAATCCTGCTGCAAATGGCTGGGCCGACTATGTATTCAACAAAGATTATAAACTTAATAGTTTGGAAACAGTTGAAAAGCATATTGAAGAAAAAGGGCACTTACCCAATATTCCGTCTGCTAAAGAAGTGGAGGAAAACGGTATTAATCTGGGAGAAATGGATGCAAAGCTTCTGGAGAAAATTGAAGAGCTTACGTTATACGTCATTCAATTAAACAAAGAAGTGAAAGAACTTAGAGCCGAGAATGCAGATCTTAAGGCAAAAATTGGAACGGTAACCAGATAAGAGATCCGGAACGTTGATGAAATTATGAGGATACATTTTGCCGACTAGAGCACTGCGTATTTTTTCATAATACAGAATCTTTAATCCAACTGAAACATTTTATATCAAATGCAGAAAATCTATCATAAATCTATATTGGCAGCTTCTGTTTTTTTCTTTCTGTTATCCCAAGCTCAAATAAGAGATACTATAAAGGCAAAACAAAAAGAAAGAGACCTATTGGCTTTTAAAAATAAAATCAGTCAATATGAAGACTATCAAAAAAAAGAAGTTCAAAGACTTAAAAGCTTAGGACATAAAGAATTCATCTCCGCAAACGGGAATGAAAAACAACTTATAGGGTCAGATGAAAATAAGAGACCCATGTATTACACTACTCTTAATGCGGGTGCTGCAAAGATGACAAAAGCAGACAATCTTTATACCGGTGGTGGTTTAGGACTCAATATCACCGGAAGTGGTATGAAAATAGGACAGTGGGATTATTCAAAGCCAAGAACATCACACGAATTATTGGCAGGAAAAATAAGTTATGATGCTTTACAAAATCAAACTATTTCGAGGCACAGTACGAATATAGCAGGAACACTTGCGGGAAATAACGGAGATCCGGATGCAAGGGGAATTGCTTATGGGGCTGTCATCAATGCTTATGACTGGAATAATGATGTTAATGAAATGCTGTCAGAGGCTTATGTGCCGGGAAACAATGGGGTATTAGTGGCCAATAACAGCTATGGTTTTGATCCTATGTATCTTCAGCCGTATCAGTTTGGTAAATATAATATGACTGCACAATCCTGGGATAATCTGATGTATCTGAAACCTTATCTGCAAATAGTAAAAGCAGCGGGAAATGCAAGAGAGATAGATCCTGCCATTGTGCCTCAGGTTTCTATCAAAAACGGATATGATTTACTTGAAGGAGCAGGAATTGCCAAAAATGTTTTGGTTGTTGCATCAGCAAAGAAAAATGTGAATATGAATTCTGATGAAGCATTTGATGTTTCATCATTCAGCAGCTATGGACCTACGGATGATGGAAGAATAAAACCAGATATCTGTGCTCCCGGAGAAAATATGTATTCATCCATTGAAACTTATGACGCTGCATATGGTACTTATAGAGGAACCTCCTCTTCAGCGGCTGTAGTTTCAGGTATTATCACACTGCTTCAACAGTATTATAAATCTGTAAGTGCTTCCCAAAGTTATATGCGTTCTTCCACAGTACGCGCATTGCTTGCTCATACTGCAAATGATAAAGGTTCTGAAGGACCGGATTATATATATGGCTGGGGACTGGTGGATGCAAAAAGAGCATCTGAAGCCATTCATGATAATATTGAGGGAATTATCAATAATGAAAAAAAATCGACTTTAATAAAAGAAGTTACTTTAAATCAGGGAAATAAATATACTCTTTATGTAGTTCCTTATGAAACTTCTCAGCCTTTATCTGCTACCATTTCATGGACAGACCCTCAGGGAAATATTGTAAATAATATAGTAGATTTCAGCAATCCAGACGTAGTTAATGATCTGGATTTAAAGATCGTAAAAATAAATGCTAATGGAACGGAAAGTACTTACTACCCATGGAAATTAGGAGGAATGAGCAATCTGACGGGAGCCGCTACCAATACATCAACAAACAATGTAGATACTATAGAAAGAGTTGATATTATAAATCCTGAAAAAGTAACTTATAAAATCATTGTTTCACCAAAGACAAATACAACTCCTTTGTTACCAAATGGAAATCAGGTGTTTTCAATTGTAGTTTCAAATGTGGATTTCTGTTACAAAGAAGATTTGAAAACATTAGTAAATCCAACACATAATATCACGACAACTCAAACAATTCTAGCAAAACAAATTGTTGCAAGTAATAAGGTTATAGCACCAGTACAGAATGTTGAATATATTGCCTCAAAGGATATTGTTTTAATTCCTGGCTTTCATGCTGAGCAGGGAACGGACTTTCATGCTTTTATAACACCATGTTTTGATGTTATTTCTGCCTTTACATACAGGGCACAGCAAAGGGTTGGGACAGAGGTTCTTTCGGTGTTAGAAAATTCTTCGGCAATTGATCATTTTACTCTATTTCCAAATCCAGCAAAAGAAGAAGTGAATATCAGATTCTTCTTAAAGAATGAATCAGCAATTACAATTTCTGTGTATGACGCTTCAGGTAAGCTGATATTCACTAGACAGAGTTCAACTAAATTTCCCAAAGGAGAGTTTATAAAGACAATAGATACAAGGAATTATTCTAAAGGAATTTATATGATTTCAATAGACACTGATGAATATAAGGAAACCAAAAAACTCATTATAAAATAAAAAACGCTCAATACATGAAAAAAATATTTACAGTCCTCAGCGTTTTACTGGCCTGCATATCAAATGCTCAGTCTCCCGGCGGGGTAGGTGGTATAAGAGTCTGGTATAAAACCAATTCTCTTCAGACTCCTTCTTTACTGTATCAGGATTATAGCGGTAATCAGCATCAAATACAGGCCTTAACAGCAGTTAATAAGCCCACCTATTCATTACTTAATTATAATGAATGTTTAAATTTTGACGGGACAGATGATTTTTTGAAGTTCCCTTTTGTCATAGAAACAATGGATAAGCTGAACTTTTTTACCGCTTATCAAAACAAGACAGCAAATGTTGAAACAGCACTGTTTACAACTGATAATACTGATGAAAAAGAACTGTTTTACGGAACGAAAAATGTGTTCAGATATAATAATGATCAGATCAATTACATCAATACTGCTACCATTGATACATTGGCCTCATTCAGCCTATATTCTAAATTCGGAATGCCTTCAAGTAAGATTACAAAAGTGATCGGAAAAACAGGGCTTTCATCTATGTATGTTGGCAAAGATGCCGGAAGTCATCAATGGCAGAATTTCAAAGGAAAGCTTCCTGAGTTTTTTGTATATAAAAAAATACTTACCCAGAACGAAAGAAACAGGGTAAATTCCTATATGGCTGTTAAATATGCCATTACGATGCCTTATACAGAATATTTAAGTTCTAAAAATAAAAAAATCTGGAAACAGGAGGATTTTACAGATTATCCTGCAAGAGTTACAGGAATTGCCAGAGATGGATATTCAGATTTATATCAGAAGCAGGCTACCAGTTCATCAGAAGAAAAAAGACTGGTCATTGCAGCCAAAAAATTAGCTGTTGATAACAGATCCAATGATGCGCAGTTCCCGGATCAGAGCTTTTTGATTTGGGGGGATAATAAAAAGCCGCTGGAATTGGATAATATTACTTTGGGGTATAGACTTTTGAAAAGAAAATGGAAAGTAAGATATACTTCTGAAACCTCTCAGACCATTCCTACAGAAGTGGTTTTCTCTATTAAAAATATCATTGCGCAGATCCCCGCAGATAAAAAGCTGTGGCTTTTGGTGGATAAAACCGGACAGGGAAATTTCAGTTCTGCCAATATGGATGCTTATCCGATGGATCACATTGACGGACAGCAGAATGTATATTTCAAAGATGTGATTTTTGACAAAGATCTTTCCGGAACTGATGTGTTTTCATTTGCTTTAGGAGACAAAATTCTCTCAATTTATGATTTGATTCAGCCTACTTGTACCATTTTAAAAGGAACACTTGATTTAAATATAAAAGGAGGAAGAGCTCCGTTTAATGTAGTGCTTTCCGGAAATGGAACATCACAGAACATTACGGTGCAAACGTCACAAATATCATTTCCTAATTTAACAATTGGTAACTATCATCTTAATATTAAGGATGCGGATAATAATGTGACTTCTTATGACTTTACCGTAAATGATTTCAATTCGATCAACTTAGATCTGGGACCTGATGTGACCCTTTCCTCAGGAAATCCCGCACAGTTTAATGCATCTTCACAGATTACAGATCCGAATGCAACCTATTCATGGACTTCTGATAACGGCTTTACAAGTAATTCTCCGTCAATATCTGTGTATGAACCGGGAGAGTATACTGTAACTGTGACCACTTCGGATAACTGTACTAAAAAAGATACAGTGAAAGTGACGAGAAAAAGAGAAAACGGTATTGTGATTTATCCTAACCCTGTACCAAAAGGGCAGCCGTTTACCATTAGAATTATCTCCGATAAAAAGGAAAACATCGATATCAAAATACATGATGCTTCCGGAAGGCTGGTAAAAGCCATTCAGGATAAAGGGAAAGATTATTATGAAATCCAGGATACTTTACCAACAGAAGGAGTATATCTGATTATCGTAAAAACCTCTTCTGAAATCAAAGTTTTCAAACTGATCGTAACAAGCTAAATAGCCATCTGAGGTTTCCTGAAAATCATCAGGAAATCCTTGGGTTTTAAAAAACACACAAATAATGAGAAAGCCACTATTAAGTGTTTTGAGACAAAACACAAAATTGCTTAATTCAATTATATTTTTTACCTGTTGGTCTCAATTACACGCTCATGCCAATTCAATTTTTCTGAATAAAGGAGACAATGTAGCTCCTATTATGGGGGGTTCATCCTCTCCGGATAGAAAGATTAAAAATAAAGAGCCGGAAAAAAGCAAAGATATACCAGACTCTTCTAATCCAAAGAGAAAAACGGGACACGGAAATAAAATTCAACCAGCCAATATAGCTCCTGCAATTACTACATTATATGAAAATGATTTTGTTCATGCAGGAACATCCGGGAAAACAAGATATTACCCTTCAGATATTAAAGAAGGAATTATTGGAACAGATGCAGATCATCCGATAGACCAGGTGTATGATAATATCTTCACCATTTCGCTAAATGAAAAAATCAATCCAGCTTACCAATATACCTTGGAATATGATTTATATGGAGCAGCGAGTTATAAAGAAGTAAGTAAAGTTGTCAATGATGAATTAGCGGCAGGCGGAAATCACCTTCAAAAGGCTGAAGGATGGATGCGTCAATCCGAACCTATATCGGTAAGTTGTATTCATCAGGGGATTAACACAATTATCTTTACCATACCTCATCTGTCGAAATACAGCTATAAAGTAAGAAATCTTCAAATAGGAGTTTCTGAAAAAAAACAAAATCTTGGAAGTATTGATGAAAAATATAATGCTGCCACTGTTTCAAAGTTTATAGCGAATATCGGAGGCATAGAAAAAATAAGCTTGGGTTCGGCAGAGCTTGTCATTCCTCAAGGATCGTTGAAGAGTTCGGAAAGCTTTTCTATTACTGCCCTCAGAGATATAGATATGCCCGCCTTATCACCGGAAATGGTGAATGTAACCTCACAAAATGCAGGATATCGGTTTCTTCCTCATGGTGAGCATTTCTCGGCTCCTGCAAAAGTGGCAATAGGATATGATAAAAGTAAGATCCCGACAGGATATACTGAGCAGGATGTACGAACCTATTATTTTGACAAGCAGCAAAAAAAATGGATTGCTTTGGAAAAAGATACTTTGAATCACCAGCAAAGTGCTTTAATTTCAAAGACCACCCATTTCACCGATATGGTAAACGGAATTCTGAAAGTTCCTGAGTCTCCTGAAACAGGAAGCTATGCTCCCAATTCTATTAAAGATATAAAAGCGGCAAACCCTTCAGAAGGAATTGTAAGCATTGCTCCTCCTGCACCCAACAGTATGGGAAGCGTAACAACAAATTTTCCCATTAAACTTCCTGCGGGAAGAGCAGGAATACAGCCCTCATTAAATGTAAGTTATAGTAGTGAAAGCGGAAATGGCTGGATGGGGATGGGATGGGATATGTCAATACCTGCCGTTTCTATTGATACCCGATGGGGAGTGCCAAGATATGATAGCGGAAAGGAAACTGAAATTTATTCTTTAGGAGGAGAACAACTGACTTTTGAAGTAAGTCCTGGTGTTTTTGCGATGCCGAACAGAAACGAAGGCTTTGAAAAAGGAAGGTTGTCAGACAGACAGTTTTATCCTAGAATCGAGGGCGCTTATAACAGGATTATAAGAAAAGGAACTAACCCTACAAATTATGTGTGGATTGTAACTTTTAAAGACGGAACTCGTTCTTGTTTCGGAGGTGATGAAAATGGAAATGTGATTGAGAATGCGGTATTAAGAGATACACCTATTCCAGATAATTCCGGAAATATCGGATATTGGGCATTGTATAAAACTATTGATACCAATGGAAACTATGTAAAGTATGAATATAATAAGAACGCATACAGCTCTTCCGGAGCACTTGGAAACGGGGGAAAAGAAATGTATCCCAGCAAAATAGAATATACTATTAATGATGCTAATCCTTCTTTAAAAAAATACACAGTTAATTTTGGCTATGATGCTCAACAGAGAGAAGACGTACAGGTAAATGCAAGGTTAGGATTTGTACAGGTAACTTCAAAACGACTAGGAAATCTTCAGGTTTTGTATGATGGGGCAAAGGTAAGAAGCTATGATTTTCAGTATAAAACCGGAGCCTTTTCTAAATCTCTTTTGGAAAGTATTACCGAAAAAGATGCTGCTGATAATATTTTTTATACCAATAAAATAGAATATTTTAATAATATAGAAACCTCCCAATATGCTCCTGAGACCACTATTGATGCCGTTGCGAATGATGCCGGAATTAACAGTTCATCTTTATTAGGACACGGAGACTCTAAAAATACAACGGTAGGAGGAGCTCTTACATTTGGAATTGCTCTGGCAGGAGATACGAAAGGATATAACCCTTTAATTAAAAGCGCTACTCTAGGTGGAGATTATCAATATACTGAGGGACAAGGTGGAGGAAGACTCTCTATCACAGATATTGATGGAGACGGCTTGCCGGATAAAATTTTAAAGAATGACTGGAACTCACCGGATACGGTTTTCAAGTATAGAAAGAAAGGACCGGATGTCAGTCCTTTTGGAGGCAGCTTAATAACCCCTGAAAACTCAAAAGCATTTTCTTATTCAAAAAACTATACAAATGCTGTGGGATTCCAGGCTACAGCAGGTGATTTGGTTAGTGCATCATTTTCATCTGGAACTTCTAAAACCAAAGACTTTACCTATAATTATTTTACGGATGCCAATAGTGATGGTATACAGGATATTGTAAATAACGGACAGGTATATTTTGGAAGGGTAGACAACGGAGTTTTAAAATATACGACAGATGTATCACTTACCCCAAACCCTATTCAAAAAGGAGCTGCTGTAAGTACTCCAAGTGTGGATTGTAATGATATATTGGAAGACTATAAAAACTCACCGCTTCATGATGTGGTGAAGGCATGGAAAGCTCCTTTTGACGGGACGGTTTCTTTAAGCGGAATCATCAAATTAAAGAATCCATCATTAAGTCCTGATGGAGTAAAGATAAGTATACAGCAATATAAATCTCAAACAAATACATCTTCTGTTTTAGTTCCGTTTACTATACTTAATGGTGTAAGCAGCAGCTATTCAGTTTACCAGCCGACAGTAGCAGTGAAGGCAGGTGACTATATTTATTTTAGAGTTAATTCGATAGATAATGGTGTTGGAGACATAGTGGAGTTACCAATAAATATTAAATACACATATATTGATTTATTATATCCATATCCGGGCGGTACCCAATGGTATAAAGACTCATCCGAGACTTCACTGGGGCAGTATAGTAATGTGAATCTTGTAAGCTCTAAAGGAGGAACAGGAATCCCTGTAAATGTAAACTCGGGAATAATTTCAGGAACATTCATTAAGCCGGTAACAGTAAGAGACATTCAGGTTGATGTTGTAAGAAAACAATCAAATGGTACCGTAACCACGATAGGTAGTCAGCTGTATGCGGCGGCTAATACGGGAAACCTGCCTGTTGTTTTTAATACAGGAGTTTTGGGCGAAGGAGATATTCTGTATTTCCGGGTAAAATCGGATGTTAATGAGACGTGGGAAAATTTAAAATTTAATAATTTAAAACTTACTATCAATTATAGTGGAAGTGATATAGAGCTGCCCGTCATCCCTGATTTTCAGTTTTTCAATTTAAGAACAAATACAGCCTCCACATTTAAGGGATATTACTTTTGGGGAAATTATGGAAGTCCTTATGGCATCTATGCAAAGCTTACAGGCAAGCCGGCAGGAAAGTACACCTATGTAGTAAGAAAAAGCGCAAGACAGCAGGGGAACTTTTTTGACAAGACGATTACGACTATAAATTGGACCGGGAGTGTTAACTCTATTCAAGACCTTTCTATTTATCAGAATATGGGCTCTTACATGGATTATTATGTAGAATGCTACTCGGATCTTATTTCTGATGAAGGATTGGAAGGGCCTATTCCGGGTATGCAGGTAGAAATTCGTGAGTCTGCAGCGTCAAATCCTTCTGCTCCTAACGTATTTAGTACTTTTGGTATCAATGTCTATGGGAGAGACAAAGATAATATATATCAGGAAGGATCTACTAATCTTTCCAAAGATGATGCAAGATTTGGGACAATGTATAGAAACTGGGGACAATTTATTTATCATGGCGGATATGGAACTTTACCCACTGCCTGCAGCCAGTTACAGAGCCAGTTGACAGATTATGGAAGCCAGGCAATAGACCAAAGCAAATTAGTGCCTCCGAATAATCCCAATGATTCCACCCCTTTAAATGAAAGGATGTTTATCATGATGAACGCCTACAATGGAAAAGATTTTAATGCCCAGACCAACACGGATTATGTGCAGAGGCTGATCGGAATCAGTAAATCAGCCTATGTAGAAGGCCAGGATGTTTCTGCTTCCAGGATGGGAATGGCTGATATGGGAATTCTTTCACAAAGTACTCCGGCAAGCACTCCAGGAATTTTTAATGCACCTGTTAAACAGTCAAAAGCCAAGAATGGGAATACAGGAACTTCGGGGGGGGGCTTCATTTTTTCATTGAACAAAACAACATCTACAGGTGAAACAATCAATGTACTGGACTATTTCGATATGAACGGAGATGGATATCCGGATGTATTGAACGGGAATAGTATTCAGTTTACCAATATGATCGGCATGCTTTCAGGCAATACACTTCCCGGAGCTAATGATAATTCACATAGAACAGAACATTCTAATTCTGGGTTTGGAATGGGGCAAAATTATCCGCTATCAGGAAAATCTAATAATACTAGCAATAAGAATGCACAACAGGCTGCCGAAGCAGGAATTAATTTCTCTGCGGGTACGTCTAACGGAACAGACCATTCAGACTACAGCTATATAGATATTAACGGAGACGGCTTGCTGGATAAAGTTGCTGTGAACGGACAGGTTCTACTTAATTTAGGATATTCTTATGCTGCTCCGGAAACCCTTTCATACGATAAATTCAGAGAAGGAAAAACTACTTCTTCTAACCTTGGAATAGGAGCTTCGATAGGAGGGACAATAACAGATAATTTACCTAAAGGGCTGAGCATGTTTAATGCAAGTATATCTTTTGGAGCTGGAAAATCTGAAACCCTTTCTGATCAGAAAACATCACTGGTAGATATAAATAATGACGGATTAGCAGATTTAGTCAGCAGCTCCGGAGGAAACCTTAGCGTACAGCTGAATACGGGGAACAGATTTGTTGCTACACCGTGGAATGCTTCTTCAGCAATCCAGCAGGATGTTTCCAGAGGATATAATATGAATATAGGAGCTACGGCATCCATTCTTATCCCTATTGGAACTACAGGAAATTCTTTTAAAATTTCTATAAATCCAAGTGCGAGCTTTGGAGAAGGAGACAGCAACGTTCAGCAGCAGATAATGGATATGAACGGAGATGGCTATCCGGATTTAGTAAAATCACAGGTAGACGGAAACGGGAATTTTATTAACAATTCCGCACTCGTAAAATATTCTACCATAGGTGCCACCAACCTCCTGAAAAAAGTAACAACCCCAATGGGTGGCTCATGGGAAGTTTCTTATGAGAGAGTTGGAAACACCTATGATATGCCTCAGAGCAAATATGTATTAAAAAGTGTTATTAACAATGACGGTTTCACAGGAGATAATGCGTATAGTCCGGATGTATCTAAAATTACAGTAAACTATGAAGAGCCTTACCACAGCAGAAGAGAAAGAGCATTCTATGGATTTAGGCAAGTTACAGTCAATCAGATTGACACAAAGCAAGGGGGAGTTTCTTCAAATGTAGTGTATAGAAAAACAATCCAAAGATTTAATAACAGTAATTATTACCTGAAAGGGGCATTGCTTACTGAAAGGCTGATGGATGTTAATGATAAAGCATGGACGATTAAAGTCAATAACTATTCATTAAGAAAGATACAAAGTACGAACGATGCATTTGTATATAAAGAAAAAGAAGATGAAAAAACATATCAGAATTATGCTTGTTTTGTAGCATTAGATAATACCAATTCTCAGTTTACAGAAGGAGAGATTGGTTTGAAAACTACCCTTACGAAGATGAAAACCTATGACCAATGGGGGAATGCTGTGGAAGTAGAAGATTCTGGAGATCCAGATATAGGAGCATCAGAAATCGTAACAAGTAAAGTCACCTATACATTAGTTAACCCATCTCTATACATTATGATGCCTACATCAGTGAAAAATACAGCACAAGGGGTTACCAGAGAGAAAAAAGCAGAATATGATTCCAAAGGAAATCTTTCAAAAATGACCATTCTTAGCCAGGGGACTAATTATTCAGTTTACGATTTTGAATATGATGCCTATGGAAATATAACAAAATCTACAGGGCCTGCAAATGCTCAGAACCAAAGATTCTTCCATCAGTATACCTATGATGATAATGTGAAAACGTATCCGGTAAAAGTTCAGGACGCCTTTGGGTACAGCAGCAAAACGAAGTATGACTTCCGTTTCGGAGTACCTACCTATACTGAAGATATGAACCTTCAGCCTATGAAGTATGTATATGACGCCAAAGCAAGAACTACGGAAATTACCGGGCCATATGAACTCTTTAACAATATTCCGTGGACGATTAAGTTCGAGTACAGCCCGATTACCAATGCACCGCTTAATGCTTCCAATGCACAGTCTTTTGCCGTTACGAAACATTATGACCCGGAATATACGGACAGCACCATCAATACCATTACCATTGCAGATGGTTTCGGGGGAGCCGTTCAGGTGAAGAAAACCGGAGATGTTCATAATCAGGGATTGAAATATATTGTAACAGGTAAAGTAGAAGAGGATGCGTTCGGAAGAGCAATAAAAACATACTACCCAACGGTGGAAGATGTCAGCTCATCTAATATGCTGTATAATGCTGGCGTAGATACTATTGAGCCAACCATCAGTCAGTATGATATTTTAGACAGGGTAGTGTATACAAAACTGCCGGGAGAAAACCTGTTCTCAACCATTAAGTATGGTTTCGGAACGGATGTTCAGGGGAGAAATATGTTTGAAACTATTTTCACAGATGAATTGGGAGGTGTTAAGAAAACCTTTACAGATATCAAAGGCAGAACAACCTCTGTTCATGAAGTTTCCAATACCGGAGATATTAAAACCCAATTCACCCATGATGCTATAGGAGAGATCCTTCAGGTAAAAGATGTAAATAATAATATTACAACATCAGTTTATGATGATTTGGGAAGAAGAATTTCTTATACCCATCCGGACAGTGGAGTTACCACTTATAAGTATGATCCGGCCAATAATATGACTTCCAAAACCAATGCGGCTAATGAAACCGTAGAATATAAATATGATTATTCAAGGCTCAAAGAAGTTACATATCCTTTATATCCTGAAAATAATGTAAAATATTACTACGGAAATGCATTGGATGCTTCAGCAATGGATAATAATGCGGTAGGAAGATTATGGTATCAGACAGACGCTACAGGAACACAGTACCTGAAATACGGAAGACTGGGCGAGCTTACTTACCAGAGACGTTCAGTGGCGGTGCCGGGAGCAGGAGTGTATTGGTTTGGAACCGAATGGAAGTACGATACATGGAACCGTGTGAAGTCTATTATCTATCCGGATGGTGAAGTGGTGAATTATAAATACAACAAAGCCGGTAACCTGAATAATGTTTCTTCTGATAAGGATGGTAATCATTATAAAATGATCAATGGAATTGGCTATGATAAATTTGAGCAAAGAGTATACCTGGCTAACGGAAACGGAACGGAAACCACTTACGAATATGAAACCAACCGCAGAAGGCTGCTTAAAATGTATGCGAAAAACAGCAGCAGGTACTTTATGCAGAATACCTATCAGTATGATGTGATTTCCAATGTGATGCAGGTGCATAATAACGCACCTATTGTCAACGGATTATTAGGAGGAGGCACAAACTATGCTTATGGCTATGATGACCTGTACCGTCTTACCTCTGCTTCAGGAAACTGGAGAGGAATCAATACCCAGGCGCAGGAAGAACGCCACCGCTATACGGTTACCATGTCTTATGATAATATGCATAATATCATGAGCAAAACCCAGAAGCACGAATGGACTACCGGTGCAACCAATAATAACTGGACAGCAATGGAACCAACGTCGTACAGACTGAACTATAAGTATGAAGATGCTGCACATCCGCATGCACCATCAAGAATTATTGATGAACCGAACTTAGTACCATCCTCTACATGTTGTAATCCTGATGATCCGGGAGTAAAATTCCAGCATTATGTATATGATGCAAAAGGGAACCCTACTGCGATTAATCAGGAGACATGTACTTATACTGAGAAAAAAGCAAGATATAAGTGGGATGAGGAAAACCGTCTTCGTTTCGTAGATACCAACCCATCTACACCTGAAGTTGATGGTGCTGCAATCTATACTTATGATGCAGGAGGTGAAAGAATTATTAAAGATGTCATGTATTCCGGAGTCGTACTGAGAACTAATGGAGATGCACAGCCTCTTCCACCACCTCTCGTTTCTCATGCTGCGACTATATATCCAAATGGATTGCTGACTATGAGTGTATCATTTGATGATTTAGGAACGGTTTTAAAACCCCGTTATACCAAACATTATTATGCAGGAAGCCAGAGAATAGTTACTAAAAATGGAACAAGCGATAATATTGGAGTTTTTGATTGTAATTGGCTGATCATTCCGTTTGGAGGAAGTACGCCGCCTATTAATCCTGTCACCGTATCCAATACTATTCTGCAGACGGCAACACAAAGCAGCCTGATAGTAATGCAGCAGAACAATATTACCCCACCACCCAATTATGGGCAAAATGCAGGATACAATGGAAACTGTGTCAATAATTACACAGGACCAAAAGAAGAACAGATCTATTGGTTCCACCCGGATCACTTAGGCTCCAGCAGCTATATCACCGGAGCAGATGGAGAAGTAACCCAGAATATAGAATACTTCCCAAGTGGCGAGGTTTTTGTAGAGAATCATAATAAGACAAGTAATAATAGTCCGTATAAATTTAATGGCAAGGAGCTGGATGGTGAAACAGGATATTATTACTATGGAGCGAGATATTACAATCCTAGGGTGAGTTTATGGTTGAATGTGGATCCACTGGCGGACTATAATCCTTTCTATAACTCAGAGCATTATATTGATGGTGAGCACAATGGAGGGGTTTATAATTCTGGGAATAACAACCCTTATATTTATTGTTACCAGAGTCCTATCGTATATTACGATCCAAATGGGAAACAATCTAAATTCTGGACTAGAACTTGGGGAGGAGTTCAAATGGTAGGTGGTGCTGTAGAAGCAGTTATTGGAGGTGTTGGAGGTGTTGTTACCGCAGAAACAGGAGTTGGGGCGGTTGTTGGTTACGCAGTATTAATAAACGGTATCGATAACACAGTAGCAGGAGCAACACAATTATGGACGGGTGAGTCTACTCAAACAGCATTGCATCAGGGTACAAAATATGTAGCAAAGAAAGCAGGTGCAGGCGAGAAAAATGCTGAGCTATTAGCAAGTGGCATTGATTTGTCTACAATGTTTTTGGGTAATGCTAATGCTTTCAAATCCATTAAGCTTTTTAATAGTACGACAAAAAATCTTTCTATGGAAAGTAAAATTGCAACTTTTGCACAAAAAGCGAATATTTATAGTGGACAGTTAGGATTAGATAAGAAAAATGGGAAAGCAATAATTGAAGCTTATTATCAGGAAATGAAGGCGGGAAAATTTAATAAACAAGGTGCAGGGTTTGTTACTAAAGATGGAAAAATAGTTTTGACAGAGGGAAATCATAGCATGAATGCTGCTATTAGATATGCACTCGAAACAGGAGATGTTAAATACATAAAACGGATTCTGAGTGGTAACTTTACACGTAATGTTGATTTGAAAACATATAATATTAAAATAAAAAACTTTCATACAAAATAATAAATGTAAATATGAAAATATCAGTGATGTATGTAGATGACAATTATCAACAGTTCCTCGAAAGGCAGGATATAGTCGCGGTAAATTTTCCTATAAAAAAGTCAATGAAAATTTTTTCAGACTATGATAAAATTAAGTATAAAGAAAAATTAAAACTAAAATCGGAAATTGAAGAGATTCTAGGTTTTTCAGATCCAAATTTAGATTCTAAAGAGGCGATAGAAAATTTTTTAGTCTTCACTTATTATTTATTGAAAATAAAAGATAAATTAATAATATTTACAGCTGGGCTTTCATATAGTTCTATTGATCATTATATCGAAGTAATGGAAGTTATTTTAAATAGTTTTAGTAATAAAGCACTTTATATAGTAAAAAACTATCCCCGCGACACAAAAATTTTATGACTTTGAGCTATAATAAACCCGCTATGCAAAGTCTGCGACTTTGAGTAGACGTAAAAGCTACTGCATATTGCAGTGGCTTTTTTTCTAGAAAAATTTTAAATTTTGTATCATCACAGGAACAAAAGAGCAGGAAGTCTATTGGTTCCATCCGGATCACTTAGGCTCCAGCAGCTATATCACCGGAGCAGATGGTGAAGTAACCCAGAATATAGAATACTTCCCAAGTGGCGAGGTATTTGTAGAGAATCATAATAAGGCGAGTAATAACAGTCCTTATAAGTTTAATGCTAAAGAACTCGATGCAGAGACAGGGTATTACTATTATGGAGCTAGGTATTATAATCCTAGGGTGAGTTTATGGTTGAATGTGGATCCACTGGCGGACTATAATCCTTTCTATAATTCTGAGCATTATATAGACGGTGAACATAATGATGGTGTTTATAATTCTTACAATACTAATCCATATATTTATTGCTACCACAGTCCTGTAGTATTAATTGATCCAAACGGTAAGCAAACATGGGGGTATGGTATGAGTAGTGTTCCTGCCAATCAGAGACAAAATGTAGTAAGGGGGATGAACCAAACGTATAAGCCTTATGGACAAGCTACAGTTTATCTTGGAGCAGTAATATTAGATGTTTATGTGACAAAAGGGTGGGCAACTAGATCTCTAGTTGCTTATGAGGCAGGAAGTGCCTATCATAGCATGGAAATGCAGTCTTATTGGAGAAGCAAAGGGAAAACAACGGAGGCTAAAAAATATGAAGAAGAAGGTGCTGATGCTACTAAGAATTTGTCTATTTATGGAGTTTCAGCAGCAGCAGGAGGCTTACTGAAATATAAACCTTGTGGATGTTTTATTTCAGGAACTCAAGTTTTGACAGAGGATGGATATAAAAATATTGAAGATATTAGAGAGGGTGACTTAGTTTGGGCATATGATGAAAAAACTAGTGATCTAAAAGCTAAAAGAGTAATAAAAACTTATGCTTTAAATTTTTCTCAAATCTTCAAAATTTATATTGGTGATGAAGTAATAGAAGCAACTCATGAACATCCATTCTTTATAGGAGGAAAGTGGCTTAATGCAGATCAGTTAAAAGAAGGAGATTATGTAACACTATATGATAATACTACCAAAAGAATTGACAGAATAAATTTTATTTCTAAAGGGAATTTTAATGTTTACAATTTTGAGGTAGAGGATTATCATTCATATTTTGTAGGTAAGAATAAAATTTTAGTACATAATGGAAATCCTTGTGCTGTTTCCTACGGTAGTAACATGCTTACTAAATTTAAGAAACATTCTGCAGAAATTATTGGGGCTGCTAGAAAAAATGGCATAGCTTTACCAAAGGGAGTCTCATCCATTGAAACACAAAACGCCTTTAAAGGATACATGCAGCATGTGGTTAAAAATGGTGAATCTTATGTTAGTGATTATATGACAGTACAAGACGCAATTTGGTCCAAGCTTGGTGAATCTATTGTTATAAGAAAAGCAAACGGAGAATTTGTTACACACCTTACAACTGGAACAACGCAAGGGAAAAAATTGTTGGAACATTATGAGCAAGTAGTTTCTAAATCAACAAAAGCAATACCTTTAACACATTAATTATGCAAATGAATACATTGATAGGTTTAAAACTAAAAGGGATATATAAAGTATATGTATTTGAAGAAGAATGTTTTCAAACAGATGATTTTATATTATTAGATCATGAAAAGAACTATTATCATTTAAAAATTGAAGATAATAAATTAAAGATAAAAAAGATTAATTTTTTAAAAGATATAGATCTAATTTGGGATTCTGATAAGGAATATTCAATAGGAATTAAAGTTATTTGTGAAGGTCATTATGGCGAGATTATCTCTGAAAAAAAATATTATCAAGATCAGAATTATAATTATTTGATAGAATATTTAGGGAATGAAGATACTTTTTTATTGGGTTTGGTTCTTGGATTTGATGAAGTTAATTTAATTTTTGATAGAAAATATTCTGAAGAATTAAAAGAAAGGTATAAATAAAATAATAAATTTACTGATTGCCCGCTACGCAAAGTCTGTGACTTTGAGCTGTAGTAAAACAAAAGCCACTGCAATAGCGGTGGCTTTTGTTTTACTACAGCAAGTGCGGTAGCAGGGGAACCAGCCAGAATATCGGGATGTTTGATTGTTATTGGCTGATCATTCCGTTAGGAGGAACCACTCCACCAATAAACCCGGTAAATGTATCCAATACTATTCTGCAAACCGCTACCCAAAGCAGCCTGAATGTCATGCAGCTGAACAGCATTACTCCACCGCCTAACTATGGACAAAATGGAGGGTACACTGGAAATTGTGTCAATAATTACACAGGACCGAAAGAAGAGCAGATCTATTGGTTCCACCCGGATCACTTAGGCTCCAGCAGCTATATTACCGGAGCAGATGGTGAAGTAACCCAGAATATAGAATACTTTCCAAATGGCGAGGTTTTTGTAGAGAATCATAATAAGCAAGTAATAACAGTCCGTATAAGTTTAATGGCAAGGAACTTGATGCTGAAACAGGGTACTACTATTATGGAGCTAGATATTATAATCCTAGGCTTTCATTGTGGTTGAATGTGGATCCGCTTGCGGAAGATTACCCCTCTTTATCACCATATATTTATGTGGCAAATAATCCAATCAAATATATAGATCCTGATGGTAGAAGAATCAAACCTTCTTCTAATTGGGCAAAAGCTGGACATACAATATTTAACACGTTATATTATTTCGCTATGAATAATAAACTTTATAGTGATAAGAAAGATAAGTCTGGATATAATTGCAGCATGTGTTGCATTAATGCTTTGGAAACAAATTTAGGAAGATTATATAGTTCTGGGTTTAAGAGATTGGATAATTATGATAAAATGATTCAGCAAATAGGTAAATTAGGATATCAAGGTGATAGAGAAATTGCACATCCTTCTTTAAACGGAAAAATACTTAATAGTAATAATTCTGTTGCAGACTTTTCATCCAAAAATTTTAATACCGGAATTGTTGATAACCTTATGGATCAGCTTAAGGGAAACAAAGGAGTTTATGTTTTTGGTGTTGGTATAGCGAATGGTTATCACAGTACGATAGTAACAGCATATAATGATGGAACAAAAATAAGAGACAACGCAAATAATATAACATATACTTCCAGTGAAACAAACCCAATTTTTGTTTTTATTGAAGATATTGGGGGTGCTAGAGTTTTTACAGCTAGGGGATTAGAGGCTAAATTTCAAGAATTCTATATTAGTGCCGCTAAATACTATTCAGGTCAAAAAAGATCGATGGAAAGAGTGTAAGCAATACAGGTGCGAAAGATATGGGAGCAAGAATTGATAACTTAGAGTATAAAAAAACAAAATAATGATTAAATACGTTTTACTAATTTTTGTCTGTCTTATGTCTTGTAAAGATGTAAAAGAGAATAGCTTTCAAAAAGTAGAGTATAAAGATTTTAGTTTTAACATTTATAAGAAATATCATAAGAATTACTTTGTTGACTCAAGTAATGTAGACCCTTTAAATTTTGTTAAAATATATACAGAATATTGTAAAATTGATTGTAGAGAAGATGATTATTATTTGGAGAAGGAGGTTAATTTATTCAACGATAAAAAGGATAATGTTTTTTATTGTGAATTAGTAAGGTTCAAAAATTCTATAAAAATGAACTATGTGATAGAACAAATTAAAATTAAAAATTGTATTGATCCCTATAATATTAAAATTAATAAAATATATGAGCTAGATCCTAGATCTGCAATTTTTGTAAATTATTCTAATTTTAATGTTGACGATTTTCAAACATCTATTTTATCAAAATATGGAAAATACAAAATAGTTGATGTTAACGAGCATTGATGTGTTAGAAAGACGTATTTAATATGAGACGTTTATAAATTTTAAGCAATAAAAAAGAACCGCCACAACATTGTAGCGGTTCTTTTATAAAGACAACTTATTTAATAGAATATTTCCCAAGTGGCGAGGTATTTGTAGAGAATCATAATAAGGCAAGTAATAATAGTCCTTATAAATTTAACGCAAGGAGCTGGATGGTGAAACAGGATATTATTACTATGGAGCTAGATATTATAATCCTAGGGTGAGTTTATGGTTGAATGTGGATCCACTGGCGGACTATAATCCTTTCTATAACTCAGAGCATTATATTGATGGGCAACATAATGGAGGAGTATACAATGCAGGAAACCTGAATCCTTATATTTATTGTTACCAGAGTCCAGCTAAGTATGTAGATCCAAATGGAAAACAGACAGTTGCTCAGCTTGCTTCGGGTGCAGCTATATGAGCAATTACTGAATATATTGGAATTGTAGGTTCAAAAATGTTATTTGAACATATGACATTTACACAAGCCAATAAAGACTAGGATGGGATGATGCAATTGATTACTGTTGCTGCAGGAGTAGGAGCTATAGAAGGCTCAATAGATGCCGGAATAGGGACGTTAACTAAATTGCTGCTTCATAATTTTATTATTGTTAAAAATCTGGTGCAAAGCAACAACTATGATGGATGGAATTAAATTTTATTTGATGAATGGACACTATCCCACAAAGTGTGTAAGTTAAAAAGTTAGGGCTTGGATTTTATAATCTGAGCCTTTGTTCAAAAATAAGCATAAACTGGTTAAGAACAATACCCCAATTTTGAATTGGCATTGTCCATTTTTTAGTCGCTTCTTTTAAAGCGAGATACACTGATTTCATGACGGCATCATCTGTAGGAAAAGACATTTTGTTTTTGGTGTATTTTCTGATTTTTCCGTTGAG